>CAZZZK010000232.1:0-4262 GCA_964658555.1 Vulcanimicrobiota bacterium
CCGAGCAGCGAGACGCCGAGCACGAGCGCTTGATTGCGCAGCGCCCACGCGAGCGCGCGATGCGCGTACCAGTCGCGGACGCGCTCGAAGCCCGCGGTGAAGCGGTCGATGATGCCCCAAGGGCGCCACGTCGAGAGCAGCGACCAGCGGCCCGCGAGCGACGGCGTGATCGTGAACGAGACGAAGAGCGACGTCAGCGTCGCGACCGTCACGACGAGCCCGAACTCGCGTAAGAAGAGCCCGACCGTCCCCGGCAGGAACGAGATCGGGAGGAAGACGACGACGTCGACGAGCGTGATCACGATCGCCGCGACGCCGATCTCGGTCCGGCCGCGGATCGCCGCCTCCTGCGGATCTTCGCCCTCCGCGTAGTGGCGCTCGATGTTCTCGAGCACGACGATCGAATCGTCGACGAGGATCCCGATGATGAGCGTCATCGCGAGCAGCGAGACCGTATCGAGCGTGAAGTTCGCGAGATGCATCGCGGCGAGCGTCACGAGCAGCGACGTCGGGATCGCGACCATCACGACCACGGCGTTGCGCCACGATCGCAGGAAGAACAGCATCACGAGGCCCGTGAAGACGATGCCTTCGACGAGCGTTCGCACCACGCCCGAGAGCTGCTCCTTCGTGTACGTCGATTGCACGTTGAGCACGTCGAAGCGCACGTTCGGATAGGCGCTCTGCAGCGCCGGCAGCTCCGCGAGGACGGCGGCGGAGGCGTCCACCTCGCTCGTGTTCGAGGCCTTCTGCACGTCGAGCGCGATACTCGGTCTGCCTTGCGTGAACGCATAGACGCGCTGCGGTTCGTAGGCGCTCTTGACGCTCGCGACGTTGCCGATATTGAAGAGCTGTTGCGATTGCCCGAACGCGCTCGCACCGCTCACCGTCGTGGTCGTCCCCGAGAGCAGCAGACCCGCGACCGAGGCCGGCGTCGTGACGTCGCCGCGGATGTCGATGTTCGTCTCGCGGTCGGCACCGTAGGCGATGCCGCCCGGCGCGCGCACGTTGTTATTCGCGATCGCGGTCGTGACGTCGTTGAGCGTGAACCCCGAAGCCGAGAGCTTGTTCGGATGGATGTTCACCTGGATCGACGGCGTCACCGCGCCGTTGCTCTCGACGAACGAGACGCCCTTGACCTGTTCGAGCGACGGCACGATCTTATTCGTGACGAGCGACGAGAGCGCTCCGGGCTCCAGGGTCGTCGAACTCGCGACGAGCGAGACGACGACGGCCTGGCTCGGATCGTAGATCGAGACCGTCGGTGCCTGCAGGTCCGACGGCAACTGGCGCTGCGCGTTATCGACGCGGCCCTGCGTCTGAACGAGGTCGCTGTTGACGTCGGAGTTGAGCGCGAAGCGCACGACGATCGTCGCCTGTCCCGGCTGGATCGCGGTCTCGATCGAATCGAGATCCGGCGCGCCCGCGATCTGATCTTCGAGCGGGAGGACGATCGCGTCGCGCAGTTCCGAGGTCGACGCGCCCGTATAGGTGACGAGCACCTCGATCGTCGGGACGTCGTAATTGGGATACTGCTGCTTGACGAGCGTGAACGCGGAGATCGTGCCCGCGAGCAGCACGAGCGAGATCAGGACCGTGACGAGCGTCGGTCGCCTGACGAAGAGGGACGTGAGCGTCATGCGCGAGCCTCGGCGAGTGCGGCCGGCGGCGGCGCCGCGGGCTCGGGGTCGATCGGGTGGGGATGGTCCGGCGCGAACCAGACGAACGCGATCGGCACGACGACGAGCGTCAGCACGAGCGAACTCGTCAGGCCGCCGATGACGACGATGCCGAGCGAGCGGCGCGTCGCCGAACCCGCGTCGAGCGCGAGCGCGAGCGGCAACATCCCCGCGATCATCGAGAACGTCGTCATCACGATCGGCCGGAACCGTTCCTGCGCGCTCTCGCGGATCGCCGTATAGCGATCGATCCCGCGCCGGATGCGGTGGTTCGCGAAATCCACGAGCAGGATCCCGTTCTTCGAGACGAGCCCGACGAGCAACACCATGCCGATCAGCGAGAACAGATTGAGCGACTGCTTCGTCAGCGCGAGCGAGCCGAGCGCGCCGACCGACGCGACCGGGATCGCGAACATGATGATGAACGGCAGCCGGTAGCTGTCGTAGAGCGCGACCATCAGCAGGAACACGAGCGTGAACGAGAGCGCGAGCGAGACCCCGAGCCCGCTCACGGTATCGGAGAGATTCTGGCCGTTGCCGCCCGCGTTCGGAATGACGCGCACGCCCCCCGGGAGATTGAGCGCCGCGACGCGCTTGAGGAAATTCGCCTGCACGATCGAGAGCGTCGCCCCCGGCTGGACGTTCGCGCTGACGTGGACGACCGTCTGACGGTTGACGCGCGACATCAGCGGCGAGTTCGGATTTTCGACGAGCCTCGCGACGTCGCCGACGTAGGCGATCTTACCGGCCGCGGTGCGAATCGGAATATGGAGGATCGCGGCCGTCGAGGTCTGCGCGCTCTGCGGATAGATGACTTGCACGTACTGCGTCCCGCGGCTCGTCTCGAACTGCGCGGCGAGCGACCCTCCGAACGCCGCGCGGACCGCGTTCGCCGCCGTCGCGATGTCGATGTCGAGCGCGCGGGCGCGCTCGACATCGAATGCGACGTCGACCTGCGGATCGAGCTTCGAGGTCGAGTCGTTCGCGTTGAGACTGCCCGGCGTCTCCTTGAGCGCGCGCAATACTTGAGGAGCGTACTTTTCGGGTTCGTCGTCGGCCGAGATGACGTTGTAGTCGATCGGCTGCGCGTTCCCGCCGCCGGTCCCGGTCGCCGGGATCGCGACCGGCTTCGCGAGCGGATACTCGCGCGCGGCCAGCCGGTTGAAGATCCCGACGTACTGCGTCGTCGTCTTCGTCGGATTCGGAACGAGGAAGACGTGCAGCTGACCGACGGCGCCTTCGGTGAGGCCGCCGCCGAAGCCCGACTGATACGAGCCCGCGGTCGCGACGAGCCGCTGCACGTCCTTGAAGTGCGAGATCTGCTGCGCGAGCCGGGCGATCGCGGCGTTCGTCGTCGTGAGCGGCGTACCGCTCGGAAACGTGAGCTGCAGGAAGAGTTCGCCGCGATCGACCGCCGGGATGAACTCGAAGCCGACGAAGCCGAGCGGCACGAGCGAGATCGATCCGGCCGTGAGCGCGAAGGCGACGACCGCGACGAGAATCTTATGGCCGAGCGCCCATCTGAGGATCCGGTCGACGTACAGACGGCGCGTCCACTCGAACGCGCGCGTGAACGCATCGACGATGCCGGGCGGCTTCCACGTCGATCGTAGCGACCAGTTGCCGGCGAGCGCCGGCGTCACGGTGAAGGAGACGAAGAGCGACGTCAGCGTCGCGACGACGACGACGAGCCCGAACTCGGCGAGAAAGCGCCCGACCGTTCCGGGCAAGAACGCGATCGGCAGGAAGACGACGACGTCGACGAGCGTGATGACGAGCGCGGCCGCGCCGATCTCGGCGCGCCCGAGGATCGCCGCCGTCTGCGGCGCCTCGCCGTCGTCGAAATGCCGCTCGGTATTCTCGAGCACGACGATCGAATCGTCGACGAGGATGCCGATGATGAGCGTCATCGCGAGCAGCGAGATCGTGTCGATCGTGAAGTTCGCGAGCCGCATGACGAAGAGCGTCACGAGCAGCGACGACGGGATCGCGATCAGCACGACGACGGCGTTGCGCCACGAACGCAGGAAGAACAACATCACGAGTCCGGTGAAGACGATGCCTTCGCCGAGCGACTTGTAGACGCTGTCGAGCTGCTGCTGCGTGTATTTCGCCGCGACGTTGAGCGGCTGGATCGAGATCGCCGGATACTCGGCCTGCAGTTTCGGAAGCGCCGCGAGGACGTTCTGCGAGGCCGCGATCTCGCTCGCGCCCGTCGCCTTTTGAACGGCGAGATTGATCGCGAGCGACGGCCCGACGTACGAGTAGACGCGCTTGGGCTCGTAGCCGCTCGTAACGTCGGCGACGTCGCCGATGCGCAGAACGCGCGTCGCCTGGCTCCACGGATTGAGCGTCGAGCTCGCGACGCCGGTCGACGCGCCGCCGGAGCCGCCCGACGTCGACGAGACGGCCCCCGACGAACTCGAACTCGAGCTCGAGCTCGAAGCGTTCGAATTCGACGAGGTCGCGGACCCGGCCGTCGTCCCGGCGCCCGAACTCGTCGTCGCCGTCGTGAAGCTCGACGCGGCGGGGGACGGGGTGACGGCCGTCGTCGCCGCGGCGGACGTCGTCGCGGCAACCGTC
>CAZZZK010000233.1:0-240 GCA_964658555.1 Vulcanimicrobiota bacterium
GTGACGCTCGGCGTCGTCGCCGTCTCGGATCCGTCGGCGACGGCGGTAACGGCGCTGCTCGCGGGCGAGCCGCTGGCGAGCGACGGGCGCTTCCGGCGCGGCGTCTACTCGCTCGCGGACGTCGCGCCGCTCGCGCTCGCCGCGGCGTCGGATGCGCCCGATGCGCCGCCGGTCGCGATCGGAGCGAAGGCGACGGCGCTGCCGAATCTCGTCGCGGGCGGGCGCCCGCGCGCGGGCGAT
>CAZZZK010000233.1:250-4250 GCA_964658555.1 Vulcanimicrobiota bacterium
TTACGGGGTGGTGCATCCGGTCCGGCTCTCGCTCGATAATCGCGAGGCCGCGCCGCACGCCTTTTACCTCTACGAGCGGCCGATCGGCTATCCCGTGACGACGACGATCGCGTTCGACGGCGACGCCGCGCCGTTACGCGTGCCTTGTGTGAAAACGGCGTCGAATCGCTATCTCGTGCGCGCGTTCGTCGTTCCGGCTCGCACGCTCGCGCGCGTGACGGGGAGCTACATGACGGACGGCGGATCGACGTATCCGCTTGCGTTCGGGCTCACATCGACGCCGCCGTACGCACCGCCGGCCACGATGCTCGGCCCGGACGGTTGTTTCGAGAAGCGCGGAAGCCGATAGAACGTACATGAGCGTCGCAATCGAACGCCGCGTCGCGGCCCCGCATCCGGGACCCATCGTCAAGGCGGAATATCTCGATCCCTTGGGGATCACCCCGGCCGAGCTCGCCGTCCGCATCGGCACCGATCCCGAACGGCTCGCGCGCGTCCTCGCGGGCGATGCGTCGTTCGACGTGCCGACGGCGATCCGCATCGCGCGCGCCCTGCAGCTCCCGGCCGAACGGTTGATGCAGATGCAATTGAAATTCGACTTCGCGGCCGCCCGTCAGGACGCCACGCTGAAATCGATCCGGGTCTTGGAGCCGAGCGCGAGCGTCGTCTTCCCGAACGAATTCATGCGCGGCTCGCTCGGTCTCGCGGGCGGAAACGTCGCGGGCGACGGTTCGGTCTACTTCAAGCAGTCGCTCGAGCGACGCCCTCCGGGCGACGACTACGCCGGCATGCACGCGCTCTGGCGCGGCGACCTGCTTCGCGTCTACCGGCCGGGCACGGACGACGTGCTCTGGATGGGCCCCGTGATGCAGAACCTCGACGGCCGCGTCCTGCTGCCGCACATCAACGCCTTCGAGTGGCGCGAATGGTTCGCGGCGTCCTATCGCGCGGATCTCGCCTTCGGACCGGACCATCTCGACTTCTTCCAACGCATGCACGCCTCGTAGATCGAGGCCGGAGGGCGACGAAAAGAGACGCCGCGAACGACGGCGTCTCTTCTTACTTGGCGGCATTAGCGGCCGCGCCGAGCGCGACTCGCGCGCCGGGTGCGGCGAGCGACGCCCGGGTGACGCGCGACCGTTCTCGCGACGGCGACGTTGGTACGGTACCGAACGAATTCCGGCGGCGGCGAAGGCCGGTCAGTTTTGGAGATCGCTCGTGAGTCTGAGCTTGACGACCGTCCCCGACTTGACCTTGATATCGCTCTTGAGGCTCGAAGCGAGCGCGAAGCCCGCGGCGCCGCCCGCGAGACCGCCGTGATGCTGCTTCGCGAACATGTGGCCCACGACCGCGCCGCCGACGATCAATCCGACGTCGCGCACGTGATGGGTGTGCGGCTCGACCGCTTTGAGCGAGACCAGCTGCGCGGAGAACGGAACGGTCTTGCCGTCCGGAAGCTGGGCGTCGTCGAAGATCAGCGACATCGTCGCCTTGTGCGTCGGGCTCGCGGGCGAGACGTTCTCGACGTGACCGTCGATCACGACGCCGTCGAGCGCTGCGTCGTGATGGAAGAACGTGTTCTTCTCGGACAACGTGAATTTGTCGCCGTTCTGACTCGTTTTCGAACTCAACGTCTGCCCGATCGCCGCGTTCATGATCGTCCCTTGCTTCGCGACGACCGTCTGCGCGTGCAGGACCGACGTCGATCCGAGTGCCGCGAGCGCGAACGCGCACGTTCCCGGAATGAAAAATTTCTTCACAGACAACCCCTTAAATAAAGAAAAGCTTCGCGACCTAAGTTACTGCGTGCGTATGATAGCATAGTTCCATGAAAGACGGCGATGTGAACGAGATTCTCGATATCGTGGGCTGGCCGGAACCGCATTTCAGCAGTCACCGTAAGCGTTTCACCGATTTCGACGGGGCGGCGGTCAGATCGCTGCTCGCCCTCCGTACGACGGCGCAACGCGTCGAGAACGCGTTCGGATCGTGGTTCCTCGAGACCGGCTTGACGCCGCAGAAGTTCGGCGTCCTCATCGTGCTCCAAGCGGAAGGCGAGCCGATCTCGCTCTCCGATCTGCGCCGGTATCTGGGAACGACGCAGGCGAACGTCACGGGACTGGTCGCCGGTTTGGAACGTGACGGATTCATCGATCGCAAGGCGAGTACCGAAGATCGACGCGTCTCCTACATCTCCCTGTCGCGCGCGGGAAAGCGTGTCGTTTCCGGCGTGTTGCCGAATTATTTTGCGAAGAACAAGGCCGCGATGAAGTCGCTCACGCAAGCGGAGAAGAAGACCCTCGTCGAACTCCTCGGAAAGGTCGCGAAAGGATTCTCCACGCTCGACGCGTGAAGCGTTGCAACCGGCGCGATCGTGCGGGTGTGATGTAATGGCAGCCTGCGACCTTCCCAAGGTTGACGCGCGGGTTCGATTCCCGCCACCCGCTCCAAGATAGATCGGTCGACGTGTTCGCGAATCGGCGACGTAGCCAAGTGGTAAGGCGGAGCTCTGCAAAAGCTCTATTCCCCAGTTCGAATCTGGGCGTCGCCTCGAACGATCTCACCTGACGTGCTCGCCCGCCGCATCGTCCCGTGCCTCGATATCAAAGCGGGCCGCGTCGTCAAGGGCGTTCGCTTCGTCGATCTCGCCGATGCCGGCGATCCCGTCGAACTCGCGCGCGTTTACGAGTCGCGCGGTGCGGACGAACTCGTCTTTCTCGATATTACGGCCACGATCGAGGGCCGGCGCGCGATGCGAGACGTGATTCGCGCGGTCGCGGCCGAACTGACGATCCCGTTCGCCGTCGGCGGCGGCGTGTCGACCGTCGACGACGTGCGCGACCTCCTGCGTGCCGGCTGCGATAAGGTCTCGCTCAACAGCGCCGCCGTTCGCGCGCCGAACGTCCTGCGGGGTGCCGCGGAGGCGTTCGGCAGTCAATGCGTCGTGCTCGCGATCGACGCGCGCCGGCGGCCGGACGGCCGGAACTGGGAGGTCGTCGTCGACGGCGGCCGCACGCCGACCGGCCGCGATGCGATCGCGTGGGCGAGCGAGGGCGCGGCGCTCGGCGCGGGCGAGATCCTGCTCACGAGCATGGATCGTGACGGCACGAAATCCGGATTCGATCTCGCGCTCGTGCGGTCGGTTAGGGACGCCGTCGCGGTGCCGATCATCGCATCGGGAGGTGCCGGGACCGTCGACGATTTCGCGGCGGTCTTCGCGCAGGCCGGCGCCGACGCCGCGCTCGCGGCCACGCTCTTTCACTACGGCGAGCTCGACGTCGCGGCGCTCAAGGCCGAACTCGGCTCGCGCGGGATACGCGTGCGGCCCCACGTAGAGAACGCCCATGTCGATCGATGAGCTCGCGTGGGGAACGGCGGACCTCTTGCCCGTCGTCGTTCAGGACGCGGAGAGCGGCGCGGTCCTCACGCTCGCGTACGCGAATCGCGAGGCGCTCGCGCGCACCCTCGCCTCGCGGTCGACGTGGTTGTACAGCCGGTCGCGATCGGAACTGTGGCACAAGGGCGCGACCTCGGGGAACGCGCAGCGCGTCGTCTCCGTCGCCTACGATTGCGACGCCGACGCGCTGCTCTATCGCGTGATTCCGAGCGGGCCCGCGTGCCATACGGGGGCTCGCTCGTGCTTCGCGGGCGAGCTGCTCGCGGAGGATCCGCAGCGTTCGGATGCGGCGGCGCCGGGCGCGACCTTCGAGCGCGCGATCGAGCACCTGCGCCGCACGATCGCAGAACGGCGCGGTGCGTCGCCGGAAGACTCGTACACCGCGAAACTGCTGCACGACGGCATCGACCGTATCGGGAAGAAGATCGGCGAGGAGGCGACCGAGGTCGTGATCGCCGCGAAGAACGGCGACCCGGCCGAGATCGCGTGGGAGGTCGCGGACCTCGTCTATCACACGCTCGTGCTGCTCGAGGAACGCGGCGTCTCGCTCGACGCCGTCGGCACGGAGCTGCTGCGGCGCGCGCGATAGCGCTCGGCGCGTTC
>CAZZZK010000234.1:0-4235 GCA_964658555.1 Vulcanimicrobiota bacterium
AACCCGCCCCCGGGGTCGCGCAGTCGCGGCTCGATCCGGTCTACGCGCGCAGCCTGCTCGGGCCGATCCCGGGTGCGAACGCCGAGCGCCGGATGCATACGAATCTCGGCGATCCGGAGCCGCCGAAGCCGGCGAAGAGCGAATCGAAGGTCGGACGAAACGAGATCTGCCCGTGCGGGTCGGGCAAGAAATTCAAGCGCTGCCACGGCGTGACGGCGTAGCCCGGGCGCGCCGGTGCTGATCGCGGCCGCAGGCTTCTCTGCGGCCGTTTTCTATCTCGCGCTCGCGGCGCTCGTCGCGGGAGCGATTTTGAGCGCCCGGGCGACGATCGAGGGCGGCCGCCCGAAGCGCATCGCTTTGCTGCTGCTCGGGTTTGGAGTGCTCGGGTCGCTCGTCGCGGTCGTCTCCTACATCCGTGGGCCGCGCGACGTTTTGCCTTTCTGAACTTCTCCGCGAATATGGGACCTTGACCACGTGACGGCAGCCGCCGCAGGCGCGGGCGCTTCGGCGCCCCCGATCTCGACCTCCGAGACTCGGACGGAAATCGCACCCGGCGTGACGGTCGGCAAGCTCGCCGTCATGGTCGCCGCACTGATCTCGCTCTACATCGATCAGTCGTTCGCGGGCGTCTACGGGACGATTCAATCCTACGTCGGCGGCTCGCTCGGCATGACCGCGGACGAACTGTCGTGGACGACGGTCGGCTACAACGCCTGCTACTACACGATCATCCTGCTCTCGCCGTGGCTGATCGAACGATTCGGGCGGCGCCGGGTCTTCGGTTTCGGCCATCTCTTCTTCGGGGCGACGTCGCTCTATCTCGCGCTGACCGGCTCGCTGCACGGCTTCGTCGTCGGGCGCTGCATCGAGGGGATCGCGCAGGGGACGTTCTTCGTCTGCTCGGTCGCGACCGTGCTCACGCTCTTTCCGGCGAAGCTGCGCGGGATCGCGTTCTCGTTCTTCTCGGTCACGTCGCTCTCGGGCGCCGCGTCGGGCCAGTTCGTCGGCGGCTGGTTCATCGATCACGCCTACTGGCGCGGAGCGTTCGCGCTCTACGCCGGGTTCGCGGTCTTCGCGGGTACCGTCGTGGGACTGCTCCTGGAAGCGAAAGGCCCCGACGACAGCCGGAGACTCGATTGGCAGGGCGTCGCGCTGTTCTTCATCGCGATCTTCAGCTTCCAATTCGACTCGGCGTACGGCGAACGGCGCGATTGGCTGTGGGATCCGTGGATCGATGCGTACATCGCGATCGGATCGCTCTCGGCGGCCGCCTTCGTGTGGTGGGAGCTCTCGCGCGGCGAACGCGCGTTCATCCTGCTGCGGCTCTTCTCGATTCGCAATCTCTGGGTCGGCAGTACGCTCGGCTTTGGGCTCGGCGTCCCGCTCTTCGGCGGAAACGAGTTCCTGCAGTACGCGGAGCAGCAGCTCGGTTTTCCGCCCTCGACGGCCGGCGCGCTGCTGACGATGCGCATCATCGCGATCGTGTTCGTCGCGCCGGCCGCCGTGCTGCTCGTCAACGCGGACCTCATCAACGTGAAAATCCCGGTGACGATCGGCTTCCTGCTCGTCCCGGCGTCCTACGGGCTGCTCGCGATGCAGACGACCTATCAATCGGAGTTCGCGACGTTTACGATCGCGCTCGTCATGCAGGGCGCGGGCTTCGCGTGCCTCTTCTCGCCGATCGCGAACGTCACGATCCGCTCGCTGCCGCAACTCTACACGGCGCAGGGAATCGCGATCTTCAAGCTCGTGCTGCTGCTCGGCGGGTCGCTCGCATCGACGCTGCTGACCGTCCTCTACGATCACGATCTCGACAGCTATCTCACGCTGCTCTCGGGCGACGCGACCCGGCGCACGCTCAACGCCGTCGGCGCGCTGCGGTTCTCCGCGGGTTCCTACGCACATCTGGTCTCGCAGCAGGCGTCCGTCCTCGCCTACGCGGACAATTCGAAGTGGATCGCGGTCGGATCGCTCGTGCTGCTCCCGCTGATCCCGCTGCTGCAGAAGCCTAAGTGACGGAACGCGCGGCGCGCGAAGCGAAGGGTCCGGGCGATCATGAGTGACTCGCAGCTGACCGCCATCGCACGCCTCGAGGACCGGCTCGCCGGCCTCAAGGAGCGTCTTTGACTACGACCGCAAAGCCCGCACGGTAACCGAACTCGATCTGCGTACGCGCGACGAGTCGTTCTGGAACGACGCGGATGCCGCGCAGAAGACGATGAAGCAGCTCGCCGACCTGCGGCTGGAGACGGACGAGATCGCGGGGATCGGGCGTGCGCTCGCGGAGGCGCGCGAGACGATCGAGATTCTCGGCGACGAGGAAGGAGCGGCCGAAGAAGTGGACGCGCTCGTCGACGACGCCCTCGCACGCGTCGACGCGCTCGAGATCGCCGCGAACTTCGACCGCGAATACGACGATCACGGTGCGATCGTCTCGATCCACGCGGGTGCGGGCGGCATCGACGCGGCCGATTGGGCGCAGATGCTGCTGCGGATGTACCTGCGCTGGGCCGAGAGCAAGGGCTTTTCGACGCACGTCGCCGAGGAGTCGCCGGCGGAAGAAGCGGGGCTCAAGTCGGTGACCTTCTTCGTGCGCGGACGCAACGTCCACGGTTTGCTCGAGAGCGAGCGCGGCGTCCACCGGCTCGTCCGCATCTCGCCCTTCGATCAGCAGCACCGCCGTCAGACGTCGTTCGCCTCGGTCGACGTCGTGCCGGAGATCGCGCACGACGAGAAGATCTCGATCGAGATCCGCCCGGAAGATCTCAAGATCGAAACGTACAAATCGGGCGGCGCGGGCGGTCAGTACGTCAACAAGACCGAATCCGCGATTCGAATCACGCACCTCCCGACGGGGCTCATCGCGGCCTCGCAGCAGGAGCGTTCGCAGATCCAAAATCGCGAGACCGCGATGACGATGCTGCGCTCGCAGCTCGTGCAGCGCGAGATCGAAGAACGCGAGGCGAAGCTCGCCGAAGTACGCGGCGAACGGCGCGCGAACGAGTGGGGTTCGCAGATCCGCTCCTACGTGCTGCAGCCGTATACGATGGTCAAGGACAATCGGACGAACGTCGAGACGGGGAACGTTCAAGCGGTGCTCGACGGCGACGTCGATACGTTCATCTGGCCGTATCTGCAGCAGCGCCCGCGCATGACGGCGGGCGCGTAGCGTGGCGCACGTCGACGTCGTCGTCGTGTGCTGGAACGATCGCGCGAAGATCGCGACGGCGCTCGATTCGGTCTTCGCGCTCTCCGAAGTACGCGACGATCCGCACTTCGCGCGCGTCGTCGTTTCCGACAACGGCTCGACGGACGGCAGCCGCGCGTTCCTGCGCGAACATTACGGCGACCGCGTCGAGATCGTCGAGAACGGGGCGAACCTCGGCTTCGCCGCCGCGTGCAATCGCGCGTTCGCCGTCGCGACCGCCGAGTTCGTGTTCCTGCTCAACCCCGATGCCGAACTGCGAGACGGCGCGCTGCGCGAGATCGTCGCGTTCATGCGCGCGCACCCGCGCTGCGGCATCGCGGGCAGCCGGATCTACAATTACGACGGCTCGATCCAGGAGTCGTGCGGCGAATTCGACACGTGGCTCGGCGCGTATCTGCGTTCGAGTGCGTGGGGCGAGTGGCCGGTGCTGCGGCGCTTCGCGAACGGTTCGGATCTCCGGGCCTGGAAGCACGCGACGCAGCGCCGCGTCGATATCGCGATCGGTGCGGCGCTCGCGCTGCGCAGGACGATGCTCGACGAGATCGGCACGTTCGACGAGCGCTTCTTCCTCTATCACGAAGAGGTCGATCTCGCGAAGCGCGCCGCGCTCGAGGGCTGGGAGACGTGGTACGTTCCCGCGAGCGAAGCCGTGCACGAGGGGATGGGCAGCGCGCGCGGTCACTACGTCGTCGACGCGCACAAGCAGCGCTCGCGACGGCGCTACTGGGTGAAGCATCACGGCCGGGCCTGGTACGCGGCGCTCGTCGCCGCGCTCGTCGGGCGCTACGTGCTCGCGGCCGTCGCGCTCGCGCTCGCCGCGCGCGCCGCGACGCGAGCGGTGCGGCGCGGATGATCGCGCCCGAAGCGGTCGTCACCTTCGATCGGCTCTCGGGCTTCACGATCGTCGAATCGCTCGGTGACGTCGGCGGCGAGGCGGTCGTACCGCGCAATCTGCTGCGCGCGACGTTCCGGTCGATCGGCGCGTTCGTCGGGCTCGCGCCCGCGGAGTTTCTGCCGGAGGGCGAAC
>CAZZZK010000235.1:0-4208 GCA_964658555.1 Vulcanimicrobiota bacterium
AGCAGCCGCAGCGGCTGCGTCTGCGGCTGCGCCTGGGGGCCGGGTTGCGCGGAGCCGTTCGTCGTCAGCGCGACGATCTGATTCGTGCCGTCGAAGTTGACGCCCGCGCCGAGCGCTTCGGAGACGAAGCGCAGCGGAACGTAGGTGCTCGCGCCGACGATGAACGGCGGCGCGTCGAGGGTCTTCGTCTGGCCGCCGACCGTCGCGTCCGACGATCCGATCTTGAGCGAGATCGTCGTGTTGTTTCCGGTCGCGTTGATGACGCCGTTCTGATAGACGACCGTCGCGCCGAGCCGCTCGAACACGCCGCGCAGCGGCACGAAGACGCGTCCCGCTCGCTCGATCGGCGGCGGATTGAACGTCGTCGCCTGACCGTTGACGGTGACGGAGAGGGCGAAGGCCGGAACGGCGCCCGCGAGCACGAAGGCGGTGACCGCCGCGGCCCCGGCGGCTCGGCGTGAATCTACGAACAAAGAATCCTCCTGCGGGACGTCGCCCGCGTTTTCGCGGCTGTACCCGAGCCGAGCAACGAAGCCACGGCGGCGTCCGTCACACGCGCCGGCTCCGCGCGCGGCGCTAGGGCGCGGACCCCTCGTACGGGTTGCTGAACGCGGGTGCCGTGGCCGGCGGCCGCTCGAACGAACGCGACTCCGGCTCCGTCTTCGCGCCGGCGGTCCGGCCGCGCCCCCGGCGGTCCGCGAACGTCATCACGAACGTGTAGATGATCGGCACGAGCGCGAGCGTCAGCACGAGCGAGCTCAGCAGGCCGCCGATGAGGACGGTCCCCATCGACGCGCGGGATTCGGCGCCTTCGGTGAGACCGAGCGAGAGCGGCAGCATCCCGAAGATCATCGCGAACGTCGTCATGAGGATCGGCCGGAAGCGCGTGGCGGCCGCCGCCTCCATCGCCGCGTAGACGTCGAGCCCGAGCTTGCGGCGCTGTTGGTTCGCGTAATCGACGAGCAGGATACCGTTCTTCGCGACGAGCCCGAAGAGCATCACGATCGCGATCAGCGAGAACAGGTTGAGCGTCTGGTGATGGATCGCGAGCCCGGCGAGCGCTCCCACGAGCGCGACCGGCACGCTGAACATCACGACGAACGGCTCGAGGAACGAGCCGTAGAGCACGACCATCAGCATGTAGACGAGCATGAACGACGTTCCGAGCGCGAACGCCATGCTTGAGAACGTCTGATTGTAGAGATCGGCATCGCCGTCGGGGAGCGCTTTCACGCCGTCGGGCAGGAAGCCGGGCGTCGCGAGCGCGGCCGTGATCGGGGCGAGGACCGTTCCGAGCGAGATCTTCGAATTGGGATCGACGTCCGCCGAGACGCGGACGACGCGCTCGCGCGTCTGGCGCTCGATCTTCGTCGGCGCGCTCGTCTGCGTGAACGTCGCGACGCGCGCCAGCGGGACGAGCATGCCGTTCGCGGCGCGGACGCGCAGTTCGCGGATCGTATCGAGATCGCTGCGCCGGTCGACGGGCAACTCGAGCCGCACGTCGGTCAGGCCGTTCTCGAAGCGGACCTTCGTCGCGACGACGCCGCCGATCGCGATGCGCGCCGCCGTCGCCGCGTCGCCCGGCGACACCCCGAGCACGGCCGCGCGGATCGGGTCGATCTGGATGTTGAGCCGCGGGCCCTCCGTCTCGGCCGCGCTCGCGACGTTGACCGCGCCGGGCTGCTTCTTGATGAGCGCGACGAGCTTGTGCGAGGCGACGTCGAGCGCGGCGTCGGGACCGGTCAGCGTGAACTGGATCGCGGCGCCGCCGCTCCCGCCGCCGCCCTCTTTCGCGATCTGATAGTCGGCGCCGGGAACGAGGTTGCCGAGCCGCTGCGCCTGCGCGAGCACCCGGTCCGTCTCGCGGCGCCGCGTCTTGTCGAGCACGACCGTGAACTGCGCGACGTGGCCGCCGATCGTCTCGCCGACGCCCGCCTGTTTCGCGCCGTCGGTCGAGAGCACCGAGGCGACGCCGTCGATGTGCAGCAGCCCGTCCTGCAGCCGCTGCATCCCGCGCGCGGTCACGGCGAGCGGCTGGCCGACCGGATACTGGATCGATCCGCTGAGCGCGCCCGTGTTCGAGGACGGGATGAATTCGGAGCCGATGAAGCCGAGCGGTACGAGCGCGATCGATCCGACGATCAGCACGAGACAGACCGCCGGGACGAGGATGCGGTGCCGCAGACACCACGGCAACGCGCGCTTCGCGTACCACCGGCCGAGCCGGTCGAACTGCGCTTGGAAGCCGCGCGCCCAGACCGGGATCGATTCGCTGCGCCGTTTGACGGACCAGCGGCCCGCGAGCAGCGGCGTGAGCGTGAACGAGACGAACAGCGAGAAGAGCGTCGCGACGACGATCACGAAGCCGAACTCGCGCATGAACTTCCCGACGACGCCCGAGAGGAACGCGATCGGCAGGAAGACGACGACGTCGACGAGCGTGATCGCGACCGCGGCGTTGCCGATCTCGGTGCGGCCGTTGTACGCGGCGTCGAGCGGGTCTTCGCCCATATCGCGGTGGCGCGTGATGTTCTCGAGCACGACGATCGAATCGTCGACGAGGATCCCGATCGTCAGGCCGAGCCCCATCATCGAGATCACGTCGATCGTGAACCCGAGCAGCTTCATGACGATGAACGTCGCGAGCAGCGAGGCCGGGATCGCGATCATGACGACGACGGCGTTGCGCCACGCGTGCAGGAAGAGCAGCATCACGAGCGCGGTCAGGAAGATGCCCTCGACGAGGCTCTGCAGGACGCCGTTGACCGAGGCCTGCGCGTAATCCGCGGACGCGTTGATCTCCGCGAACGAGACGCTCGGATACTCGTGCTCGATCCGCACGAGCGCGGCGCGCGTCGCCGCGGTCGTCTTCACGGTATCGGCGTCGATCCCGCGCAGGATGTCGAGAAGGATCGTCGGCGAGCCGTTGTAGGTCGCGGGCGTCCGCTGTTCGACGTGGCCGTCGTCGACGGCCGCGACGTCGCCGATGCGCAGCGTGTTCTGCGCGCCGCCCGAGACGGGCAGCGGGATGCGCAGGATGTCGTCCGCCGCTTGGATGTCGGCGTGGACGGAGACCGTCGTTTCGGAGGTCGGCGAATCGATCCGGCCGCCCGGCAGGTTCGCGTTGTTGCGCGCGAGGGCGTCCGAGACGTCGGAGAGCGTCGCGTTCGCGGCGAGCATCCGGCCGTGATCGGGATAGACGTGGATCTCGCGCGCGGCGCCGCCCGAGGTGTCGACTTCGAGCACGCCCGGCACGGCCTTGAGCTCGGGGACGATCTTCTGGGTGACGAGATCGGAGAGCTGGGCCGCGGTCAGCGAGTTCGAATGCACGGCCTCTTCGATGATCGGATCGGACGCCGAGCCGTCCTTGAAGACGCTCGGCGGGTCGAGATCGGTCGGCATGTACACGCGCGCGGTGTCGACGCGCCGCTGCACGTCGATCGTCTCGTAATTGAGATCCGTGTCGAGCTTGAACCGCGCGATGACGGTCGCCGAGCCCTCCTGCGCCGTGGCGGAGAGGCGGTCGAGATTCTCCATGCCGTCGAGCTGATCTTCGATCGGCTTGATGACGAGCTTCTCCATCTCCGCGGGCGAGGCGCCCGGATACGATGCGGAGACGCCGACGATCGGGAAGGCGACGTTCGGGAAGAGATTGACGCCGAGCTGCGTGTAGGCGAAGGCGCCGTAGAGCGCGAGCGATACGAAGACGAGCGCCGTGATGACGGGGCGGGAGATGGCGAAGCGCGTCAGCCACACGGCGGGACACTCCTTACGGAAGCGATCGGGCGGTGTCGGGTCGAGATACGGTCCTCGACCGCCCGAGGTTTCGACTCCGGAGCGCCCCGGGCCGGCAAATCAAAAAGCCCGCCGGAGCGGGCCCTTCATGCGCGAGACTGGACTCGAACCAGCACGAGATTACTCCCGCTAGCACCTCAAGCTAGTGCGTCTACCAATTCCGCCACCCACGCGAGGCCGACGCGCTCCGAACGAACGGAAACCGCGACTGCGGTATTCTACCCATTCGCGCCCGCGCGCGCAAGACCACCCGCCGCCCGAGCGCTCCAGCGGTTAGAAGCGGAGCGGAAAGACGCGCTGTTCGCCCGTGTCGGGATACGGCGCGAGGAGATGCAGGTAGAGCTCGCGGTGGCCCTTCGGCACGTCGAACGCGAGCTGGTACGACTGATCGAAGCCGGGGGCGACCTCGTGCA
>CAZZZK010000236.1:0-4200 GCA_964658555.1 Vulcanimicrobiota bacterium
AAACCTCCGGCGCGTCGCGAGCGCGAGCAGCGATGCCGCGACGAGATGGGGTTCGAGCGTCGCGACCGCGAGCGCGAACGTCGCGCGCCGCGGCGCCCGGGCGCGAGCGTACGACGCGGCACCGCAGAGCGCGGCGACGACGATCGGGACCGGCTGCCCCTGCATCACCGAGGGCAGCCACACGCCGAAGAGGATCGCCGCGGCGATGGGCGCGAGCGGCAGCCCCGTGAGCGAGCGCAAGCGCACGACGGCGAGCATCGACGCGGCCGCGTTGAGCGCGGCGAAGAGGACCGTCGCGCGTTCGTACGGCAGCGCCGCGAACGGCAGGTAGGCCGCGAACGCGTACGGCGGAAGCGGCGCCGGCAGCACGACGCCGGGCGCCATCGCGAGCCCGACGCGCGCGAGCGACGCGTGCTCGCACGAGCGGAGCGGCTCGACGCGGTAGGGATCGGCATGCGTCGCGACCGCGACCGCCGCGCAGCGAAAGACGCCGAAATCGACCGGGTTCGTTAAGAAGTTCACCGTTCCGAACGGCGCCCGCACGAAGCAGCACAGCGCCGCGAAAAACGAGAGCGCCGCGAGCGCGACGAGCGCCGGCCGAGGGCTCCGCGAGAAGCGCATCTCCCCCTACATCGGCAAAATGCGCCGTCGCGTGAACGCGATCACGGCTCGGCGATCGCGACCGTCGGCTTCGAGACGCCGCGGACCCGGCGCGCGGTGACTGCCGTCGCACGACGCGACGATCCGCACGGGGCCGATGCGGCGCCTACGGCGGCGGTAGCGACGGCGCCGACGAGCGGGACGATCATGCCGGCTCATTCACGAACGCGCGGCGTTTCGCCACGCCGGATTCGCGTGCGGTACGCCCCCGGCCCCGCACCGGCGGGATCCCGTCATCCGCCGCGCGCCAAGGCCGCGATCCCCGCCAGCATGAGCACCGCTGCGAAGATGCGGCGAGCTCGATTTCGTTCTCCCAGAATGCGCGCTCCCAGGAACGCGCCGACGACGATGCTCGACTCTCGTATCGGAGCGACGAGGCTTACCGGTGCCGTCGCGAGCGCATAGAGAACGAGAACGTACGCCAGCGGCGATAACACCGCCACCCCGAGCGCTTCGCCGCGAAACCGGCGCCACGTCGTCGCCACGTCGGTTCGCTTCGTCGCCGAAGAGAACGCGTTCGCGGAGAGGAGGAGCGTCTGACTTACGGTCCGTCCGAAGTCGTAGAGGATCGGTGGTATCGCGAGTGCGGAGACGGCCTGCTTATCCCAGAGCGTGTACGATGCGATCGCGAGACCCGTCGCCGCGCCGTATCCGAGCGAACGCCGCAGAGCGACGGGCGCGGAAGCACTCGCCGAAGCGCTCGTACGTCCGCCGGCGATGACGACGATCGCGACCGCGACGATCGCGACGCCCGCACACTGCACCGCGCCGAGTCGTTCGCCGAAAAGCGTCACGGCCGCGGCCGCCGTCACGAGCGGTGCGGTCCCGCGCGCGAGCGGATAGGCCAGCGAAAAGTCGCTCTCGCGATAGCTTCGCTGCAGCAAGACGAAGTAGACGACGTGGAGGATGCCCGTGCCCGCCATCATCGTCACGTCGAGTCCGATATTCGCGAGGTAGAACGAGCCCTCGCTCGTGAGCGCGAGCGCGACCACGATCGGCACGTACATTGCGGCGGAGAGGGCCGACGTCAACCAGACGAAGGCGACCGGATCGCCTCCGGTGGCGCGCCGTGCGAGCAAGTTCCACGTCGGATGGACGACGGCGGCGACGAGCACGAGAATGAGAGCGAGGGAATTCATGCGGGCGAAACTCCACGGATCGGACGCGCCGAAGAAGCCCCCGAGCTTTTTATGCCGTCAGGTGTGGAGTCGATAGGCGTCGACCCTGGCGCCGCTCGGTCGCATGCCTCTCGTCGCTCATTTTTCGGCTCCGCGTGACGAGAGACGAACCCTAAACGCAAACACGTGCCGGCCGACGGGTTGCCGTTCTCCGTACGCTCGTCCTCTCGCACGAACCGTTCGTTCGTTCTCCGGACCGATACGTATTCCGAGTCGCGTCGATCCCCGCATCGAACGAAAGAGGGTGCGCCCCCGTTTACGCGCCGCTATCGCGGATGAGGCATACGGACGGCGACGCTCAAACGCAAAACGTCGCGCGACGTTGGCCACGCGGCGTTCGGGGGAATACGCCGCACATGAGCGAGCTCGATCGCGCCATGCCCGAAGCGTACCCGCCGTCCGACGCGGCCCACGGGGCCAGGCGCGTATGACCGCGCTTCACACGGCCTCGGCAGGCCGGGCGCCCTTACGGGTTCGGAAGCTCGCTCCGTCGCTCGGAGCCGTGGTCGAATCGTTCGATCTCTCCGGCACTCACGACGACGCGGCGATCGCCGCGATCCGGACGGCCCTCGACGAACATCTCGTGCTTTTCTTCGAAGATCAGACGCTGACGCCGGAAGAACAGCGAGCGTTCGCCGCCCGCTTCGGCGAACTCTACGTGCACCCGCTCTATCCCGGCGCCGACGGCCTGCCCGAGATCATGGTCTTGGAATACGACGATCAGCGCAAGGGCCGCAACAACGTCTGGCACAGCGACGTGACGTACATCGAGACGCCGCCGCAAGCGTCGATCCTCTACGCCGAGATACTGCCGGAGATCGGCGGCGATACGCTCTGGGCGAACACGTATCTCGCGTACGAGGCGCTCTCCGAGCCGCTCAAACAACTCGCCGGACGTCTACGCGCCGTTCACGACTTCGCGAAAGCGTTCGGGCCCGAGCGTTTCGCGCAATACGGTATCACCGATCGCGCGAAACGCGTCTACGACGAGAACCCTCCGGTCGTGCATCCGGTCGTCCGCACGAATCCGCAGACCTGTCTCAAGGCGCTCTACGTCAATCAAAACTTCACCGCACGTATCGCCGACGTCGACGAACGGGAGAGCCGCGCGCTCCTGGATTTCTTCCTCGACCATCTCAACCAGCCGGAATTTCAAGTGCGCTGGCAGTGGAAGCCGAACTCCGTCGCGTTTTGGGATAATCGCTGGACGCAGCACTACGCGCTCTCCGACTATTTTCCGCATCACCGACGCATGCGTCGCGCGACGATCCTCGGCGACCGTCCCGTCTGAAAAGACGCGAGGATCACGCAGGGACGGACGTGGCCCCGATCTGTTGCAGCATGCCGAGCTGATCGGAGCTGCCCCAGCGTTCGGCGATCTTTCCGTTCTCGTAGCGCGCGATCTGCATGCCGCGCACTTTCACGCGCTTGCCGCTCGGCGGGATACCCATGAGCGGTCCGGTGTGCGTGCCCTCGATCGTGTAAGCGATCGCAAGATGATCGTCCGTCGGAACGGCGTGTATCGGCGTGACGCGCAGGTCCGGAAATGCCGTACGCAAGGATCGGAAGAACCCTTTGAGGCCTTCGACACCCTTGCCCTGATCGGGCGCCGGATCGTGATCGACGAAATTCGGTGCGAGCACCTCATCGAAGACGTCGAGATCGCCGCTCATCACGGCTTTACCGAAGCGCTCTTGAACGGCAACGACGGAATCTGTAGTGTTCATATCGCGACGTTACCCGCCGAAGCGCCGACCGACGCCCGGCGGGGTGCGTCGGATTAACTACCGGAGACGTACACCGAGTACTGCGTCGCGTGATTCTATTGATCCGCAGATTCTGTCGATCCGTAAGGGTAAACGTCGCCGAAAATGCCGGCCGGCCGCCCCCGTTGCCGTTCGTCGCGATATCCAACCGTAATGCGCAGTCCATCGTCAATGCGCAGTAATGCGCAGTCCATCGTCGACGAAGTGTCGCGGTGCCGAGAATGTCTCGCCATCCGCAGATCGATAAGAACGTCCGTTTTCGTTTCCGCGCTCCCACTCGAGGGCCTCGATCGCTTTATGCGCCTCCGCAACGTCTCGATCGCTAGGCTGCGCGGCCTCTTCTCCGTAACGGCACGGTAGACGCGGACGACGACAGCTCTCTTCGGGCCACGAGACCGTCTGCAGCCTGATCGCCGAAAACCCTCATATCCTGAGGGGAGAGATGTGGTAGCGCTAACGGGAATCGAACCCGTCTCTCAGCCTTGAAAGGGCCGCGTCCTAACCGATAGACTATAGCGCCACAGTGGGCCCGGCTGGATTCGAACCAGCGCGCAACCAGTTATGAGCCGGCCGCTCTACCGCTGAGCTACAGGCCC
>CAZZZK010000237.1:0-4197 GCA_964658555.1 Vulcanimicrobiota bacterium
GCCTCGTAAGCCCCGGCCCGATTTGCCGACTCCAACGCGATGACGTTCGCGAGCCCGCACCCGAGATCGGCGACGAAGTTCTTCCACGCGGCGAATCCGTGCGGATCGCCCGCTTCGGCGGCCTTGCGGATCGCCTTCGAGCCGAGCTTCTCGGGCTTCCCGCTCACGAGCGTGCTGCGCGGAAACGACGGCGCGAGCGCGAGCGCGTGGCGGATCAGGCCCGTCCCCGAGGCCTGCGCTTCGAAGCAGCCGACCTTGCCGCAGTTACAGTGAAAGCCGTCGGACGCGCGGATCTGGTGATGCCCGATCTCGCCCGCGCCCGCGTCGGTTCCGAGGACGAGCCGGCCGCGCGAGACGATCCCGCCGCCGAGGCCCGTCCCGAGCGTCAGTAACACGAAATCTTGCGTTCCGCGGCCGGTGCCGTGGGCGTACTCGCCGACCGTCGCGCAGCGCGCGTCGTTCCCGATGAAGATCGGCATGTCGAGCTTCGCCCGCAGCGCTTCGCCGAGCGGCTCGTCGTGCCAGCCGAAGTTCGGCGAGTAGCGGATGAGCCCGGTCGCGAGATCCATGTTGCCGGGCGAGCCCAGGCCGAGCGCGGCCGGCTGCTTATCTTTCCCCGCGTCCATCACGTATCGGACGGCTTCGACGATCACCTCGACGACCGCCGCGAACGAACGATCGGTGACGTCGACGTCCTTGCGTTCGACGATCGTGCCGTTCTCCTCGACGAGCGCCGCCAGCACGTGCGAACCACCGAGGTCGACTCCGATCGTCTTCATGCACGTGCGATTCTGTTCGAACGAATCGCACCCTCGGGAAAAGCACTCGCGCGTCGCTCGCGAAGTGGTGCGGCTCATGACGATCGATCTCGCGCCAAGCCTCCTCGACGACGTCGTCGCGATCCGCCGCGACCTCCACGTCCATCCCGAACTCGGCTTCGAGGAGCATCGGACGGCCGGGATCGTCGCGAACCGCCTCGGCGCGCTCGGCTACGAGGTCCATACGGGGATCGGCGGCACGGGCGTCGTCGGCGTGCTGCGCGGTGCGCGGCCCGGCAAGACGATCATGCTACGCGCCGATATGGACGCGCTGCCGCTGCCGGAAGAATCGTCGCACGCGTACGCATCGACGGCGGCCGGCAAGATGCACGCCTGCGGGCACGACGGTCACGTGGCGATCCTGCTCGGCGCGGCGGCCGCCGTCGCGACGATGCGAGAGGCGATCGCGGGGACGCTCGTGCTCTGCTTCCAGCCCGCGGAGGAGGGCCTCGGCGGCGCGAAAGCGATGCTCGACGACGGCCTCGTCGAACGGTTCGGGATCGAGCGCGCGTACGGGCTGCACCTCTTCTCGCAGCTGCCGACGGGCACGCTCGGGTTTCGGCCGGGCCCCTTCTACGCTTCGAGCGATTCGATCGAGATCACGATCGTCGGCGCGGGCGGTCACGGCGCCGCGCCGCATCTCTCCGTCGATCCGATCCTCGTCGCGGCCGAGTTCGTGACGAGCGTGCAGAAGATCGTCAGCCGCCAGATCGACCCGCTCCATCCCGCCGTCGTCACGATCGGCGCGATCTCGTCCGGCACGACGCACAACGTCATCCCCTCGACCGCGCGTCTGCTCGGAACGGTGCGCGCGTTCGACGCGGACGTGCGCACCGCGATGGCGGATCGCATCGAGCGCGTGCTACGCGCGGCGTGCGACGCGTCGGGCGCGACCTACACGTACGACTATCTCTGGCGCTATCCGGTAACGTCGAACGATGCCGACCAGACGGCGTACGTGCGCGCGCTCGCCGAAGCGACGTTCGGCGACGCGCGCGTCGTCACGGCCGAGATGCACATGGGTGCCGAAGACTTCTCGTTCTTCGCGGAGCGCGTCCCCGCGACGTACTTCGTGCTCGGTTCGAACGGCGGCCCCGCGACGAGCTACCCGCACCATCACGGCAAATTCGACATCGACGAACGCGCCCTCGAGACGGGCGTCCGCATGATGGCCGCCCTCGCCCTAGACGCGGGAACGGGAGCGCCGTAGGTCGCCCGACTCATCGCCGTCGCGAGCTTAGCGTCCGCCAGGACGCGTCGGCTCGCGTCCGCTGAAGACGCGCCTCGGCCGGCGTTTCCTCGATCGCGACGAACGACGACGTCCCCGATGCGGCCGTCAGCCGACGAAGGCGACCGGACGCAAGACGAGGGGCGGCATATTCCTACGAAGGGTTGGCGACTTTGTTGGCGGGGTCGTTGTAGCCGGAGTAGAGGATCGTGATCTGCTGCGATTTGCAGCGCGTGGCACGATACGTCGTCTTGTCGTAATTGCACGTCTCGGACGTGCCGTTCTTGAACGTGTATCCGAACGTGCCGACCGATCTCCCGTCTTCGGTTTGATCGGGCATCGCGACGAACGCGCTCGACGGATTCTGCTTCGCGTTGCGCAGCAGGCCCGTTATGTCGACCTGCAGGCTGTTGGATGCGGTCCCGGACTTCTGATACTTGCCGTTCGATTCGATCCAGTATTCGTTGCCGATGAGGATCGTTTTGATCGGCTTCCCCTGGAAGATCGTCGTCATCTGATAGCGATCGGGCTTGTTCCAGACGCCGAGCGATCGAACCGAACCGAGGACGGTCAGCTTATAGGACGAGACGCCGGCGTAGGCTTTCGTCATCTTCGCCTGGAGCGACGAGCCGCTCGGAGCGGCACCGAGCGAGAACGCTGGGATGACGAGGGCGGCGAACGCGAGAGCGGCGCGGCGGGCGATGGGCATGGGCACTCCTGTCAGCGGCAAGCCTACGATGAACGACCCCTTCGCAAGAAACGTCGCATGGTCCGCGTCGCGCGCGCGCGAAGGCGCAGCGATGCACGAGACGATCGACCTCATCGCACATTCCGCCATGCGCGACCTGAGCGCGTTCACCAAGCGTACCGGACAGCCGACGCGGCTCGAGCTCCTCGATACCGACGCGATGACGCACGTCAACGAGATCGAGATTACCGAAGAACACATCACCGTGACGTACAATCAGACGACGACGCATCGCTACAACGCGAACGAAGTCACGCACAAGGAATGGTCGTACAAATATAACGACGATCCCGAATTCGTACGCGCGATCGGCGCCGTCATCGAACTCGCGCGCGCGCACGTGCGCGACATGCCGGAGAACGTCGCGTGCCCGCCCGGTTGCGCGGAATGCTGCAGCGGCTACGAGCCGTTCGTAACGCGCGCCGACGTCGAACGGATCGCCGAACACTTCGGCATCCCCTACGAGACGGCGATCGCGGACTACGTCGTCGAGCGGCCCTCGGCCGACGGCTACGTCGTAGGCTATCTCAAGAAAGTCACGGACGATATCGCGAGCAACTGCGTGTTCCTCAAGGGCAGCGGCTCCGGTCGCTACTACTGCGGCATCTACGAGGCGCGGCCGCACGATTGCGGCGCGTTCACGCCGATCGGCTGCGACGACGTCGATACGAGCCTGCGCCACACGCGCAGTTTCGTTCCCGGGAGCCCGTTCCGGCGCAAGGTCCGCGCGAGCGACGCGAAGCGAAAGATCCGGCGGTGAACGGCGCCGCGAGCCCCGTCTCGCGACGCTACGACGCGATCGTCGTCGGCGCGGGTCACAACGGGCTCGTCGCCGCGGCGTACCTCGCGCGTGCCGGCCGCAGCGTCCTCGTGCTCGAGCGGCGCGACGTTCTCGGCGGGGCGGCGGTGAGCGAACGGATCTGGCCCGGCTACACCGTCTCGACCGCGTCGTACGTCTGCAGCCTGCTCCATCCGCAGATCGTCGCCGAGCTCGGCCTCGAGGCGCGCGGCTATCACGCCTACCGCAAGGATCCCGCATCGTTCACGCCGCTGCTCGACGGCCGGTCGCTCATGCTCTCGCGCGACGCCGCGCAGAACGGCCGCGAGATCGCGGCGTTCGATCCGCGCGACGTTCCGGGTTTCGCCGCGTTCGAGGCGGAGGCGACGCTGCTCGGCGCGCTGCTCTTCGAGGCGTTCGAACGCGACGATCCGGCGGCCGCGGCGTTCGACGCGCCGACGAACGAGATGCTCGGCGGCTCGGTCGCGGCGCTCGTCGAGCGGTACGTCGAGACGCCCGTGCTGCAAGCGACCCTCGCGACCGACGGCCTCATCGGCACGTACGCCGGGCCGCGCGATCCCGGCACGGCCTACGTACTCGCGCACCACTACGCGGGCCGGGCGCT
>CAZZZK010000238.1:0-4193 GCA_964658555.1 Vulcanimicrobiota bacterium
GGGGAACATCGCGAGCAGATCGATCGACATTTGGTTCGCTTCGGCCTCCGCGCGATCTTCCGCCGAGTAGCGATGCTGCGGCTCGGCGACTTCGACGACGTCGGCTTCACCGCGCGCATCGACGTCGCCGATCGGCAGCGCGAGGGTCAACGCTTTCGCGAGCCCCTGCGAGATACCGTCGGCGCACGAAAGCGTGGTCGGTCCGTCGGCGTTGCGCATCTTGGGATTGGGGCACCGCATGCCCTCGAACTTCTCGACGAACTTCTGCGGATCGGCGCCGTAACGCAAGCCGACCGACATCGCGACGCCGAGCGCTTCGAGATACGATTGCTGACACGACCCGCTCTTGCCGAGCTTGAAGAACACCTCGAACGGCCGGCCGCTCTCGTCTTCGTTGAGCGTGATGTAGAGCGGTCCGCAGCCGACGTTGGACTGTACGGTGCGGCCGCGCATGACGGGCGGCCGTTTGCGATAATCGACGGGTTTCGCCGCGACGCGAAGCTCTCGATTCACCGCTTGGACGTCTTCGAGCTTTTGAACGAGCTTGGCGACCGTCCGGGTACACGCGGCATTTGTCGCCGAAAGCTCCGCATTCGCGGTGACGAGCCGCGCGTTCTCGGTCTGCAGCGCTTCGACGCGGGCGATGAGGCCCGCGATCGTCGCCGTTACGGTATCCGCCATGTTATCGAACCTCGAGGAGCGCGTGCGCCTTCGCGAGGAGCGCATCGAGATCGAGCTCGTCCTGTGCGGGCGAGGCCGCCGCGACCGGGGCCGGCGCGGCTTCCGAGACCGCGACGACGTCGCGATTTCCGCCGGCGAGATCGTTCTCTTTCGAGAACGTGACGACTTGCTCCGTACGCGAGCCGTCGCGGTAGTACGTGAACCCCTTACAGCCCGCGTCGTAGGCGCGGAAGATCGCACGAGAGACGTTCTCACGCGTATCGCCGTTCGGAGCGTTGATCGTTTTCGAAACGGCGTTGCACGTATTCTTCTGGAACGCGGCGAGCATATCGATATGCTGATCGACCGTCACGTCGGCGGAGGTCGTGAAGACGTCCTGCCAGTGCTTGGGAACCGACGCGATCCCCTTGACCGACCCGCGATTTTCTTCTATCTGCGCGAGCAGCTCGTCCGAGAAGAAGCCCTCGGCACGCGCGATCTCCTCGAAGAGCGGGACCACGTAGTAGAGATGTTGCGGGCGCCCTTCGGCGTCTTTCATGACGTGCTTCGTATACGCCATCCCGAAATAGGGTTCGCAGCCGAAAGCGCAGCCGGCGATCATCGAGATCGTTCCGGTCGGCGCGATCGACAGCAGCGCGGCATTCCGGCGAGGCCGCGCGTCGTTCGCCCAGTTCGAGAGATGCTTATTCGGGAAATCGCCTCGTTCGATCGCGAGCCGCTCGCTCGTCGCCTCGGCTTCCTTCTGGATGAACGCCATCAGCTTTTCCGCGAACCCGATCGCCTCGGGCGAGCCGTACGCGATCTCGAGCTTGATGAGCAGCTCGGCGAAGCCCATGATGCCGAGACCGACGCGACGATTATTCGTGACCATGTCGCGGATCTCGTCGATCGGATAGATATTCGCATCGATGACGTTATCGAGGAAGCGCAATGCGAGCGCGGTCGTCGTCTGCAAGCGGGCCCAGTCGACGTCTTTCGCCGCGGCATCGTAGAAATGCCCGACGTTGATCGACCCGAGATTGCACGAATCGTACCCGTGCAGGAATTGCTCGCCGCAGGGATTCGTCGCCGCGATCGGGCCGAGGCCGGGCAGCGGATTGACGTCCGGGTGATCGAGGAAGAGCACCCCCGGTTCGCCGTTCTGCCACGCGCCGTCGACGATCGCATCCCAGATCTCGCGCGCGTCGACCGTGCGAACGACGGCTTTCGTCCGCGGATCGATGAGATCGAACGTCCCGTTCTCGCGTACCGCCGTCATGAACGCGTCGGTCACGCCGACCGAGATGTTGAAATTATTGATCTGCATTTGGAGCAGCTCTTGCTTGAGATGCGCGAGCTCGGGCGCCGTGTAGCGGCCCGTATCGCTCAGGCGATTCCAAAGCGCGCGATTCTCCGCGTCGAGCTCTTTCTTGCACTGCATGAACGAAAAGATATCGGGATGATCCACCCGCAACACGCCCATGTTGGCACCGCGCCGTACGCCGCCTTGTTTGATCGAATCCGTCGCCGCGTTGAAGACTTTCATGAACGAGACGGGACCCGAGGCGTCCTTGCCGGTCGAGTGAACCTCAGCACCCTGGTGACGCAAGTCCGAGAACGCGAATCCCGTGCCGCCCCCCGACTTCTGAATGAGCGCCATCGCCTTGAGGTTGTAGAAGATCCCCTCGATCGAATCCGGGACGGGCAACACGAAACACGCGGACAGCATCGACAGCGGCCGGCCCGCGTTGACGAGGCACGGCGTATTCGGCAGAAAATCGCGCCGAACCATCATCTCGTAGAAGTCGCCGGCCACCATCGCCGCGACCGCCGCCGGATCGGAGCCCGCGGCCGCCGCATACGGCCGCTCGGGTTCGGCGATCGCCGACGCGACGCGCCATAAGAACTCGCGCGGCGTTTCCACCACGCCGGCCTCGTTCTTCGCAAAGTAGCGTTCTTTGAGGACGCGCATCGAGTTCGCATCGAACGACGGTTCGGCGAGCCCGGCGGGCATCGCGAGTGGTGCGGCGGGGATATCCGGCATGTGTTTCGGCCTCCGAGCGGGAGCGGATTCATGAGACAGCGATCGAACACCTGTTCGTAGCGAACGAGTGGTGCGAGATGCTCAGTACGGGATATTGTACTCTCTCATCGCGGCGGATACAAGATATAGGGTGTCGCTCCTTGTGGAACGCGGGTGGCGAGGCTGTGCGCAACCGCGATTTCCGGCGTAGAGCCGGTGCAGAACGGCCGCGGCAGGTGCATTGCGTGTGGAGCACTTCGAGGAGAGCGGGGAGAGCGCGCGCAACGCACGCCTCCGTGTTTCGACCCGACGGTTTCGCGGCGCGCCTTTCGAGCGTATCGCTCGACGATCTCAGTGCGCGCGGCTTTCGCGGGATAATCGTCGACCTCGACAACACGCTCGTCGGCTACGGCGAAGATCATCTCGCTCCCGAAGACGAGGCATGGATCGCCGCCGCTCGGGCTCGCGCGTTCCGCGTCTGCCTCGTCTCCAATAACTTCAGCGCCCGCGTTTTGCGGATCGGTTCGCTGCTCGGCGTGCCGGCCGTTCACAGCGCGCTCAAGCCGCTCCCACGCGGATTTACGGCCGCGCTCCGTTTGCTCGGTACGCCGCGCGCGAACACGGTCGTCGTCGGCGATCAACTCTTCACGGACGTCCTCGGCGCGAAACTCCTCGGACTGCACGCGATCCTCACCGAACCGCTCGTGGCGAAGGACTGGCTCGGAACGCGCGTGCTGCGGCGCCTCGAACGGCTCGTGCTGGGCCGCCGGCCCCGCGCGTGATCCGCCTCGCCGTCATCGGCGATCCGGTCGCCCATAGTCGAAGCCCGGAACTGCATCGCGGTTTTCTCGCCGAGGCGTGCTACCAAGGCACCTACGAGGCGATACGCGTCGCCGCCGGCGACGGGGCGCGCGCGATCGACGAGCTTCGCGCCGCCGGCTTTACCGGCCTCAACGTCACGACGCCGCTCAAAGAAGAAGCGTTCGCCGCCTCGGAGACGCGCGACGCTAGCGCCGCCGCGGCGGGCGCCGTCAACACGCTCGTCCTCGGCGATACCGTCGCCGGTTACAATACCGACGGTGCCGGTGCGATCGGAGCGCTCGCCGCCGCGGGGATGCCGGACGTCGCGGGACGTGCGATCCTCATCCTCGGCGCGGGCCCGACCGCCCGTGCGACGGTCGCCGCGCTCGTCGAAGCGAAGGCGAGACCGCTCGTCTGGAATCGGACCGAGGCGCGCGCGGCGCGTCTCGCCGCGGATTTCGCCTGCGCGCGCTGGACGCCGGACGCATCGCTCGACGCCGCATTCTCCACGCTGTTGCCCGACAGCGACCTGCGCGACGACGGCCTCCTCGCGGCGTTACGAGCCGTGCCGACCCTCATCGACGCGAATTACGGCGACCGCGCGACCCTCGCCGCGGCGCTCGGCCGCCACGTCCACGACGGCCGTGCGATGCTCGAAGCGAGCGCCCGAGCGTCATTCCGCCTCTTCACCGCGACCCGCCCGTAGACG
>CAZZZK010000239.1:0-4185 GCA_964658555.1 Vulcanimicrobiota bacterium
GGTACGTGTGATGCGGGCCGTGGCGCGAGTCACGCGATGCGGTCGCGCCGGCCCGGGCGACCTATGTCTTGCGCACGTCGTAACGCATGAGCCGTGCCAGTTGATCGTTGACGAACGCGTAGCACTCGCAGGCGACGTCGAGGAGCTTCGCACGATCGAGGATCTCGATGAGTCCGCGCGAGCGGTTGATGTACCCGGCGCGTTCGAACTGCGACGATGCGAGACTGACGCCGGCACGGCGCACGCCGAGCATCGTCGCGAGGTACTCTTGCGTGAGGCCGAGCGTGTCGCCCGGAACGCGGTCGTGCGCCATCAGGAGCCAACGTGCGAACCGCTCGTTCATCGGATGGAGGCGATTGCAGCCGGCGAACTGCGACGTGGCGATCAGCGTGGATTGCGCGAAGCGCAGGCAGGCATCGCGCAACGCCGGTTCCGCGTCGACGTGACGGGCGAACGCGTCGCCGCCGATCCGCCACGCGGGGCCGCTCGACTGCACTTCGGCGAGATGCGAATTGAGCGGATCCCCGAGCACCAGCGGAAGGCCGAAGAAGCCGTCCCGTCCGACGACCGTGATCTCGATGGTCGCGCCGTCCGCGAACGCGGCCACGATCGAGACGATGCTGCCGATCGGAAAGACGGCGAAGGCCGTGCCGTCTCCGGCCTCCGCGAGCGAGTCTCGCGTGCGCAGCGTTACGCGTTCGAGGTCCGGACGTACCCGGGCCGCGACGGCCGGCTCGAGCGAATCCAAGAAGAGATTTCCGAACGGGCGTTCCTGAGCATCGATGGCGGGTGATCCATTCTCGGCCGCCGGCCCCATGCGGGCGGCACAACCTCCGCGGGTAGTTGACTATGAGAGAAGAAGTACCTAGAACTTCCCATTGTTAGCGATATGTTCGAAACGGACAGACGCTTTCCAGAGGAAGCGCCTACCATGTTCGAATGTCTGAGGCGCAGCGAACGAATGGAGAAGCGGGAGCGAAGCGGAAGATTCGGACGGTGAGCCATACGCTCGACGCCGACCTCGCGTATCACCTCCGCTTATTCGCATTTCAAACGCGGGTGAGCGAGAGCGCGGTCGTCGAGCACGCGCTCGGCGAGTTTTTCTCGAGCGCGGCCGACGACGTACTCGCGGCGCTGTTGCGCGATGCCGGCTACGGGTTGCGCCGCACGAAGGCGTGATCTCGAGCCGCCCGCGCGCTCGCGATCGCATCGTCGCCGTCGCGCCGCATCCCGACGACGACGTGCTCGGGTGCGGCGGGACGCTCGCGGCGGCCGCCGCGGCCGGGTGTCCGGTCCTCGCGATCTACGCGACCGACGGTGCGGCCTCGCACGTCGGGTCGCAAGCCTACCCGCCGGAGCGGTTGCGCGACGTGCGCGAGGCGGAAGCGCTCGCCGGGCTCGCCGAGCTCGGTTTCGAGCCGGAAGCCGCACGGTTCTTACGCGAGCCCGACGGTGCGCTCGGGGCGACGCCCGAGTCGCGTCTGCGGCTGGATGCGGCGTTGCGCGACGGGCTCTCCGCCTTCGCGCCGACGCTCGTGCTCTCGCCGTGGCGGCGAGACGTCCATCCCGACCACGTCGCGACCTCGCGTGCGGTGCGCGGCGCGCTCGCGGCGATCGCGTCCGAAGCCGCGCTCCTCGAGTACCGCATCTGGGGCGCGCCGATCGATGCGGATCGCGAGGCCGACGTCCTGTGCGAGGAACGGATCGACATCGCCTCGTCGCTCGGGGCGAAGCGCAGCGCGCTCGCGGCGCATCGCTCGCAGCTGGGCGAGATCGTCGCCGACGCCCGGCGGAGTTTCACGCTGCCGGCGGATCTCGTCGCACGCGCGCTGCAGCCGGTCGAAACGTTCTACGTCATCGCGCGGTCGGCATGGGTATGAACGACGCCTCGCTCGATCGCACGTATTTCGAAACGCTCTACGACGCGTCGCCCGACCCGTGGCGCTTCGCGACGTCCGAATACGAACGGGAGAAGTACGCCGCATCGCTCGCGGCGCTCGATCGTCCGCGCTACGCGAACGCGCTGGAGATCGGATGTTCCATCGGCGTCTTTACCGCGGCGCTGGCCGAACGGTGCGACGCACTGCTCGCGATCGACATCAGCGAAGCGGCTCTCGCGCGCGCACGCGAACGCTGCGCCGGGCTCGACAACGTGCGCTTCGCGCGCCTGACCGTCCCGCGCGACTTTCCCGACGCGACGTTCGATCTCGTCACGCTCTGTGAAGTGGGTTACTACTTCGACGACGGCGACGCGCACCGCACGCTCGAGCGAATCGCGAGCGCGCTCCGGCCGGACGGAACGCTGCTGCTCGTTCACTTCCTGCCGAAGGTCGACGACTATCTGCGCGACGGAGACGGCGTGCACGGCGCGTATGTCGCGGACGCGCGGTTCGAACTGCGCGAGCACCACCGCTCCGAACGCTACCGCATCGACGTGCTAACGCGCCTCTGATCCGGAAGCGGCGGCGTCGAGCGCCGCTCGCGCGACGCGCAACAGCGCCTGATCGGGACTCGGCTGACGCAGATACATGCGCAGATCGGCGAGGAGCCGCCCGAACGGCCACGGCTCGAGGAGGCCGCGCGCCGAAACGCCGCGTTCGATCGCTTCGGCGGCATCGAGCGCCGCGCGCTCGACCGCGATCCGTGCGGCATCGACGGTCGCGACGAGCGCGTCGCTCGAACGGATCCCGGCGTCGCATTCCGCCCACGCCGCCGCACACGTCTGGGTCCACGCGATCGCCGTGCCCGCCGCGACGACGCTCGTCCCGAGGCGCGCGAGCGTGAAGGGATCGTCGGCGCGCCGCTGCTCGAGCACGAACCGCGCGAACTCCGCCGCCAGCCGCTCGATGCCGCCCGTCTGCACGGCGAGAAAACGGTGCGCGCCGCCCACGAACCACGGCGGCCGCTCGTAGGCGCCCTCCGCCCCGAGCGCATCGTCCGCCGCGAGCTCGATCCCCGTGAAGTCGACGGCGTAGCTTTGCGAGGCGGCCATCCCGAACGGCTTCCAAAACGAACGGTCGATCGTCGTCCGTTCCCGCTCCATATCGATCACGTAGAGCTGCAAACGATCGCTCGCCGTTCGCGCGGTGATCATCGCGCGTGCCACGCGCCCGGCTCCGGAGCAGAACGTCTTGCGCCCGGCGAGTACGAACCGCTCGCCGTGCGCCGCGACGGTCACGCCGTCCGCGGCCTGCGTGTTCCAAACGCCGAAGAGCTTCCCCGCCGCGACGTCGCGCTCGTACGCGCGGCGCTGGGCGGGCGTTCCGAGCAGCGCGATCAGCTGCAGGGCGTTGACGTGGCCCTCGTAGAGCCGGCCGAGCGCGAGATCGCGGTAGCCCATCTCACGCAGCGCCTGGCTCTCGCGCTCGCGTCCGATCAGCGGGACGCCGTCGGCATCGGCGAGGCCGCGGGAAAGGACGGACGGATCGTCGAGCGGCGAGACGTCGCCGTCGACCGTTACGTCGCGATCGGACGCGATCGTCGTCACGGGGTCGAAACGCTCGCTCGATGCATGGAACTATCATACCCCATGCGACGTGGGCGGCCCGCTCCCGGTTCGGCGCGGGCGGACCGCTGTCGGTCAGACGCTGGTCGTCGTGAGCGGCGCCGCCGTCGGCAGCATGAGATTCATCCGGCAGGTCGTCGAACGTTCCGGCTGCGAGGCGCCGGCCGGTATCGTGACCGTGAACGTCGAGGCGAGTACGACGTCGCCTTCGAGATCGAACGCTCCCGCGAATCGAACGGACGACGCGCCGTTTGCGGAGACGGCCACGCGTTCGATCTTCGGCGTCAGCGCCAGCGCCGAAAAGTCGACGGGGACGCTCGCATGCGCGTCCCCGAGCGAGACGTCGAGCATCCCGCCGCGAGCGGTCATGCCCGGCGAGAGCTGCAAGGCCGTCGGCAACAGGCCGCTGGATAGGCGGTAGCACGAGCCCGCGAGATCGGTCGGCGGAGGGCCGGTCGGCGACGGCGCGGCGAGCGCGATCGAACGAACGTCATTCGCCCGCGGGGCCGCGTACGCGATCGCGCGCACGTCGCCGAGAACGTCGATCTGAAGATAGTCCGTTCCGGAGAGCGTGCGGCCGCCGACGGATTGATCGAACCGCTGCATGTATGTTAGGAGCGGCTCGGCCGACGGCGCCGGCGCTGAACCCACCGGGCAGACTCTGGTCACGCTGGTCCACA
>CAZZZK010000240.1:0-4180 GCA_964658555.1 Vulcanimicrobiota bacterium
AAGATCGGTGCCGCGTACGGCGTCCCCGCCGCGGCGGAAGCGAGTCCGAGCCCGGCGCGCTCCTCGTTCTCGAGCGCCTCGAGCCCGGGGCGGCCGGAGCCGCTGACCGATTGATACGTCGCGACCCGGACCGATCGCAGCCCGGCGAGCCGGGCGATCGGCGCGATCCCGACGCACAGGACGATCGCCGTGCAGTTCGCGACCGGGAAGATGCGGTGATGGGCGAGCGCGTGCTCCGGATTGACCTCGGGGACGACGAGCGGGACCCCCGGGACGAAGCGAAACGTCGCGCTGTTGTCGATGACGATCGCACCCGACGCGGCGCAGGCCTCGGCGAGCTCCGCGCTCGCATCGTCGCTCGACGCGAAGAACACGACATCGTAGCCGGCCGCGAGCGCTTCCGGCGTCGCCGCGCGGATCGGCCACGGGCGGCCCCGATGGACGAGTGGTTCGGTGCGTTCGCGCGATGCGAAGGCGCCGAGCTCGTCGACGGCGATCGCGCGCTCGTCGAGGACGCGCAAGATCGTCTCGCCGACGACTCCCGTGATACCGACGATCGCGATCTTCACGTGCGCGCCTCCAAAAACGTATCGAGCCCGATGACGAGATCCGTTCGCGCGCCGATCCCGCGCACGGCGAGCAGCATGCCCGGCATGAACGACGTGCGCGAGAGCGAGTCGTGCCGGATCGTCAGGATCTCGCCCTCGCCGCCGAAGAGGATCTCCTCGTGCGCCACGAGCCCGCGCAGCCGCACGCTGTGGATCGGCACCTCGCGCTTCGCGACGGCTTCGATGCGGTGCGCCGTGAGCTTCGCCGTGCCGCTCGGCTTATCGCGCTTGCCGTCGTGATGGAGTTCGACGATCTCCGTGGTCGGAAACCAGCGCGCCGCCTCCGCCGCGAAGCGCATCGCGAGGACCGCACCGAGCGCGAAGTTCGGGACGATCGCGGCGCCGATCCCGCGCGCGACGCAATGCGCGTCGAGCGCGGAGATCTCGGCGTTCGACCAGCCCGTCGCGCCGATCACGGGCGAGACGCCGAGCGAGATCGCGCGCATCGCGAGATCGACCGTGACCGGATGGTGCGTGAAATCCACGAGCACGTTCGGATGCGTGCGATCGACGAGCTCGTCGAGCGAATCGAAGAGGGCGACCCCGCGGACGTCGCCCGCCCGCGTCCCGACCCCCGAACTCTCCGACGACATCGATCGAACGATGCCGCCCACGAGTTCGACATCGCTCGCGGCGTCGAGCGCCGCGCACGCCTCCCGGCCCATCCGCCCGAGCGCGCCCGCTACGGCAACGCGAAGCGTCGCTACTGCTGTACCTTTTCGAGCGGAGCGTATTTGAGCATGACCATCTTCTCGCCGACGTTCGGGAACATGATCGTGAGCAGTCCGTCGCCGCCGCCGCCGTCGACAGCGGAGACCTGACCCTCGCCCCACTTCGGGTGCCGCACGCGGTCGCCGACCGCGAGGCCGAGCCCGATCCCGGCACCGGCCGTCTCGTGGATCGCGACCTCGCGCCAGCGGCCGCCGGCCGGACGCTGCAGCGGAGCGACCGTCCCGATGACCTCGACGCTCGGCATCTCGTCCAAGAAACGCGATTTCGGATGCGCGAACGTGTTGCCGAAGAGCGTCCGGCGCATCGCGTACGAGACGTACAGCCGATCCATCGCACGCGTGATCCCGACGTAGGCGAGCCGCCGCTCTTCTTCGAGTTCGGTGAGATCGGTCAGCGCGCGCGTGTGCGGGAAGACGCCGTCCTCGAGGCCCGTGAGGAAGACGACCGGAAATTCGAGCCCCTTCGAAGCGTGGAGCGTCATCAGGGTTACGAACGACGAGCTCGGATCGAGCGTGTCGAGATCGCTGATCAGCGCGACGTTGGAGAGGAAGTCGTCGAGCGTCCCCGCGTTCTCTTGCGATTCGAACTCTTTGGCGACGCCGACGAGCTCCTGCAGATTCTCCAGCCGCGCGCGTGCGTCGGCGGTATCTTCGGTCTGCAGCTCTTTGATGTAGCCGGACTCTTCCATCACCGCCACGAGCAGATCGCTGATCGAGAGATCGGCGACGCGCTCGCGGAGCGCCGTGATCAGATCGGCGAAACGCTCGAGTTCGCGCTGCTTCTTCGGAACCGCGCGGCGCAAGATCTCCTTATCGAAGACGGTCTGGCCGACCGAGACGTTCGATGCGTTCGCCGCGTCGACGAGGCTCGCGAGCGTCTGCTGGCCGATCGAACGGCGCGGGACGTTGACGATGCGGCGGAACGCGACGGCATCGGACGGATTCACGATGTAGCGCAGGTACGCCATCATGTCCTTGATCTCGGTCCGCGCGTAGAAGCCGACGCCGCCGACGACCCGATACGGAATGCCCTCGCCGAGGAAGCCTTCTTCGAAGACGCGCGACTGCGCGTTCGTGCGATAGAGCACCATGAAATCGCGATACGCCGCGCCCTCGCGAACGAGTTCCTTGATCTTCTCGATCACGTAACGCGCTTCGGCGCGTTCGGTCTCGGCGCCGTACACCGTGACGGGTTCGCCCGCCGCGCGATTGGTGAAGAGGGTCTTCTCCGCGCGATCCGGGTTGTTGACGACGAGCTCGTTCGCGACCGTCAGAATCGTCTGCGTCGAGCGGTAATTCTCTTCGAGCTTGAAGATCTTCGCGCCCGGAAAGTCCTGTTCGAAGCGCAGGATGTTCTTATAATCGCTGCCGCGCCACGAATAAATCGACTGGTCGTCGTCGCCGACGACGGTCAGATTCTTGTGCTCGCCCGCGAGGATCGCGCACAGCTTGTACTGCGCGTAGTTGACGTCCTGATACTCGTCGACCAAGACGTAGCGAAACTTGTTCTGATACCGCGTGCGGGTCTCGAGATCGGTCTCGAGCAGTTCGATCGCCTTCGCGATGAGGTCGTCGAAATCGAGACCGTTCGATTCGCGAAGCCGGCGATCGTACTCGCGATAGATCTGAGCGATCCGCTCGCTGAAGAACGACGTGTTGTCCGTTTCGTACTTATCCGCCCCGACGAGCATGTTCTTCGCCTTGCTGATCTCGTCGAGCGCGGCGCCCGGCGTGATCTGCCGCTCGTCGAAATCGAGATCGTGGAGCACGTCGCGCACGATCGAGCGCTGATCCGTGTCGTCCATGATCGCGAAGTTCGAAGCGATCCCGATCCGCTTTCCGTCGCGGCGCAGCAGGCGCACGCAGACGGAGTGGAACGTCCCGACCCAGAGATCGCGAGCCGCGTTCCCGACCATCTTCTCGAGCCGCGTCTTCATCTCGGCCGCGGCCTTGTTCGTGAACGTTACGGCGAGGATTCGGTCCGGAAAGACGTTCTTCTCATCGAGCAGGTAGGCGATGCGATGCGTGAGCACGCGCGTCTTTCCGCTCCCGGCCCCGGCGAAGATGAGAACGGGGCCGTCCGTATGCTGAACCGCCTCATTTTGAACGTCACTTAAGGTGTCGGGTTGGACAATCATCACCCGATAGTATTCGCCACGAGGCACCCTCGTGCCTCGAACGTCAGCGCACGAGCCGCACGAGCCCGGGAGACGCCTGGGCGAGCGCGTATGCCGCCGAGAGATAGGCCAGCGTCGATTCGGCGCCCATGTTGGCGTTGGGGCCGTTGCGCTCGAGCCCGTCGCAGCATCCGCCGCCCCGCGCGAGCGGTGCGTCGCACGAGTTGCGCCCTTCGAACCAGCCGAACGAGAGATCGGCGAGCCTGCGATACCGCGAATCGCCCGTCGCCTCGAACGCGGCGAGCGCCGCGTCGATCACGGCGAGCGCTTCGAGCGGCTGCTGCCCGTATCGCGCGCGCGTGCCGCCGCGGCGGTACCAGCCGTCGTTGCCGATCGGCACGAGGATGCCGTCTTCGACCACGACCGATTCGTAGAAGCGCAGCGTCGCGAGCCCGAGTTCGATGCTCTCCGCGTCGTGCAGACAGAGCCCGATGCGGATCGACGCTTCGCACAGACGCGCGTTGTCGTACGTCATCTGCTCCTCGAACCACTCCCAATCGAGCCGCGCGTGCCGCGCGAAACGCGAGCCGAGCGTGCGCGCGATCGACCGCAGTACCGGATCGAACGTGCCGGACGACTCGGCGCCGCGTGCCGTCCGCGCGTGCGCGATGCCGAGCGCCGCGTACGAGAGCGCGCGCAGATCGACCATATCGCCGACGATCGG
>CAZZZK010000241.1:0-4129 GCA_964658555.1 Vulcanimicrobiota bacterium
CGACTTGCCGGTTCCGGAATGGCCGACGAGGAAGACGAAACTCCCCTTCGCGATCTCGACGTCGATGCCGTCGAGCGCGCGGGTGCCGTTGGGATAGACGAGCGTTACGCCGCGCAGCGAGATCACGCGGCACGCCCCAGCGCCGACATTGCACGCGATTTTCGTCACACGTGCGCGCGGACACCTTCGCAGGGGCTCGAAGCCGCGGGCGCGCCGCACCGGGGCGCGCCGCGCGTCGCGGGGAACGTGGAGGACCATGCGCTTCACATCAGCTTCGCTCCGCCGCTTCTCCGTCGCCGCGCTGGGCGTCGCCCTCGTCGCGGCGGCGACGTGGTCGTTCGTGCGCCCTGCCTCCGCCGCACTCGCGGTCGGCGCGAAGGCGCCGACGTTTACGACCCAAGCGAGTCTCGGCGGCAAAGTCTTCCCGTTCGATCTCGGCGGCGCGCTCGCGAAGGGCCCGGTCGTGCTGTACTTCTATCCCGCGGCATTCACGAGCGGCTGCACCCTCGAAGCGCACGATTTCGCCTCGCACATCGACGAGTACGCGAAGCTCGGCGCGACGGTCATCGGCGTTTCGGGCGACGACATCGAAAAGCTCAACCGCTTTAGCGTTTCCGAGTGCCGCAGCAAGTTCGCGGTCGCGGCGGACGGCAACCACAAGATCTCGCATGCGTACGACGCGACGCTCGGCTTCGGGCCGGTCACGTATTCCGCGCGGACGTCGTACGTGATCGCGCCGGACGGGACGATCGCCTACGCGTACAATTCGATGGATCCGAGCAAGCACGTCGCCAATACGCTCGCCGCCCTGCAGCGGCTCAAGGATGCGGCCAAGTGAACGAAGCGAGCGCGCCCGATGAGAACGGAAAGCTGTGGCGCGTCCTCGAGTTGCCGGTCGAGCGGCTCGACGAGTTGCCGTTCGGCGCCATCGTGATCGATCCCGACGGGACGATCGCGGAGTACAACGAGTACGAGACGCGGCTCTCGCATCTCGAACGCGAGGCCGTCATCGGGAAGAACTTCTTTCGCGACGTGGCGCCGTGCACGGCCGTCCAGGCATTCGAAGGCCGGCTCCGGACGTTCCTCAAGACGAGCGATCGCGTGAGCGAGACCTTCGATTATTTCTTCCCGTTCCGGCACGGCGCGGCGACGGTCGAGATCACGTTCCTGCGCTTGAAGCAGAAGGGTCAGATCCTGATCGCCGTCGAGCGCACGAACCGGGCGGCGGAAACCGCCTAACCGCCGGAGAGCTCCGCGTTCGCCGACGCGAGCGCTCGCGCGCGGCCGCTATGAGAGATGCGTCGCGAACCAGCCGAGCGTTCGCTTCCAAGCGTCTTCGGCGGCAGAAGCGACGTACGAGGAGCGCGTATCGTCGAAGAACGCGTGCCCCGCTTCGGGATAGACGCGGAAATCGTGCGGCTTGGAGAGCGACGTCAGGCGCTCGTCGAGCGCGTTCACGTCGGCCGCGAGGATGCTCGTATCCTTGCCGCCCCAACTGCCGGCCGTCGGGACGCGCATCTCGTCCGCGTACGCGAGCGCGATCGGCGTGATCGGACCTTCGTTGCCGTTCGTGCCGTACCGGACTTTCCCGTAGAAGACGCTCGCGGCGGCGAACGTCGGCGTGTCGACCGTCTGCCGCAACGTGATCGCGCCGCCCATGCAGAATCCGATCACGCCGACCTTGAGATCCGAAGCGTTTCCCGACGTACGGAGATGCGCGGCGGCCGCGGCGACGTCGGCATCGACGGTCGCGTCGACGAGCTTCGCGGCGAACGTCTTGTAGGTCGCGATGTCGCTCTGGCCGGTCGGGCTGGCCGGCCCGATGCCGGTGTAGAGGTCGGGTGCGATCGCGACGTAGCCCTCGGCCGCCAGCCGTCGCACGACGCTCTGCAGCTGCGAATCGACGCCCCAGATCGCCTGTACGACGACGACGCCGCCGCGCGCGGTGCCCGTCTGTGGACGGGCTGCGAATGCATCGAGCGTTCTGCCTTCCGATCCAAACGTCGGCCGCGACTCCGCAACCGGACGCTTTCCTTTCGACGCTTCGGTTTGACCGAGCGTTGCCGCGGAAGCCGACGCTCGCGTTGCGAGTATCGCGGCGCTGCCGGCAGAAAGATCCACGAATTCGCCACGCGAGAGCTTCATGACGCCCGTTTCGAGATCGTCCGGGGGACGAACCTACGAGCGCGGCTCAGTAGAGCCTTCGTCGCTTGTTTCGCACGTTTGCGACTGCCGCCGACGAAATCGAAGAGCGGACGTAGCCCGAGTTGGAGTGCGAGAAATCGCAGACGCAGTGACGGATCGACGCTTCCGGCGAGCTGCTTGACGAGAGCGATGAGTTCGGCTCGCTCGCCTTTGTCGAATTGCGGCGAGAAGCACGCCGAGGCGTTGTGATTCGCAAGCCACCTTCGGCGGCGCCTGACGATCCTCTCGTCCCACCCTCTGCGGACGAACGCAGGTTCTAGGGTCTCCTCAAATATTCTGATATAGCCCCGAATTTGCACAGGCTTGCGTTTTGAGCGCAGCTTGCTCGGATCGGTCCAGACGCGATACCGTGCGAGGAGTTCGTCGAGGTACACGTTTCCGTAACCGGCGTCCGCCATGCGAATCGACAGGTCGTAGTCTTCGACGAAATCGGGTCGATTTCGGTAAAAGTCAAGTTCGCGAAGTGCAGCGGTTCGAAACATGAGAATGTTCGCGGCAACACGGTACGCTTTTACTGAATCGATGAGGGCTTGGTCGGCGTCGTGAAAACCCGACCCCCGAAGAAGGCGAGCCGTTCCGACCTGCGCTCCCCGTTCGTCGATCGTGCGGACGGCGACGCTTCCGTAGCCGGCGCGAGGATACCGGTCCATTAGGGCGACCATTTTATGCACGTATTCCGGCTCGAGAACGTCGTCGGAATCAAGACGAACGACGTAATCGGTTGCCGGTTGCGCCATAACCCACGTGTTATTGCCCGCGATATTCATATTGACGGGCTGCGTATAGACGTTGAGAGCGGGATATGTACGCTTCAATTCCTCGAGCACGCTCGGCGTATCGTCGGTACTGGCGTCGTCTGAGACCCATACTTCCACGGACGGATACGTTTGACGGAATGCGCTTTCTACCGATGTCCGAAGGTACTCGCTCTGATTGTACGTCGGAATGCAAATCGCAACCGTTCGGTTCGGGTCAACGTATCGTTCGATATATGCCTCTCGCTTCCGTAAGCGCGACGTCGGGTGTAACGAAAGTCGAGCGCATCCGGTGAGAACGTGATTCGCTTTACGGTCTGACATCCCGCCCGGCAATCACGCATATGCAGCGTTCGGACCGCGAACGATCGTCGCTTGCGTTGCATCAGCTCTACGAATGACCGCGTTACGCCGTGGCGATTGGCGGTTCGCGCCTTCGATTGGCTCGGCGTGCCATGAAAGACTTCCCGAATGACTAATTAACGTCCTTAAGTAATTCATTTGAGTCGCATTGGAAATGGGCGTGTCCCGAATCTGCCCCTCCAAACGAGGGCATGTCGTACGGGTGAAGTTTCCACATCGTCGCGCTTGAATTTGCGAAACAAAGATTCGCCTGAGCAAGAATCAAATCGTAGTCGCCGACCGTTGCTTGATAGTCGCGCCTACGCTAAGGTAGCGGTGAGACCGCTTGAAAAGACTGTGCCAAATGGCCCTCGTCGCGTGTCCACGACGCATGGTTCAATAGGTGCAGGTAGTGCCAGGGGAGACCGTCGACTTGAATTCTCTTTCTCGATTTCTCAGCGCGGCGGCGCCTTTGCTGGTCGCCGGTATGTTCTTGACGGGCGCGCAGGCGGAGGCGACGTCGTTTTCGGTTCCGGAGACGACGACGTTGCATCCCGGCGATCGAGTGTCGTTGACGATCCTGAATCACCCGGAGCTTCAGGTGTCGAGCACGCTGATCGACGGGTCGGGGCGCGTAGCCGTCCCACTAATCGGGCTTGTTCCGGTTGCGAATCTTACGCCGACTCAGGCGGACGCTCGGATCGCGGCTCGCTTATCCACCTATATCAGGGAGCCGGCGGTGGATCTGGCCCTGATGCAACAGGGCCAGAATATTTTCGTCTCCGGCGGCCCCGGCGGCGTTTACCCCTATACGCCGGGCGAGTCGC
>CAZZZK010000242.1:0-531 GCA_964658555.1 Vulcanimicrobiota bacterium
ACCCGGTCGACGCGCCGGATCCGGACGAACATGTCGTGGTGGTTCAGCCAGATGACGCCGATGAGCAGGAAGCTCACGACGAACGCCACGAACTGCGGCCACTCGTGGGCGAGGGCGTGCAGCAGCGACGTCCCCGCGTCGCGGGCAGGCACCGCGAGGTCGAGGACGAGCAGCGTGATCGCGATCGCCATGACGCCGTCGATCTCGAGACCGCCTTCCTCGCGAAGCGTCTCCGCGAGCGCCGGCGCATCGTCCGGTGCGATTCCGAAACGATCCGTCGGCGAGATGTTCACCTGCACGAGCGCGCTCATCCGGCGTCCGGCGTTCCGCGCGGCCTTCGCGATCGCTCGCCCGGCATCGAGCCGGTCGATCGACTGCACGACGTCGAACGTGGCGACGATCGCGCTCGCCTTATTCGTCTGCACGTGCCCGATGAAGTGTTTGCGCGCCCCCGCGAGGTCCGCGTATTTCGGACGCGCCTCTTGCACGTAGCTTTCGGCGATCTCCGTGATCCCGGCCGAGCGCCGCGAC
>CAZZZK010000242.1:541-4118 GCA_964658555.1 Vulcanimicrobiota bacterium
TCGTGCTGGGCGACGCCGCGACGACGTCGTCGCGCGAATGCCGCTTCGTCACCGCGACGAGCGAGATGTCGTTCGGATCGCGCCCCGCGCGCGACGCCGCCTCGGCGATCGATGTGCGAATCGTCGCGATCCGTTCGGCGACCGAGTCCGGAGCGCCGTTCGGTGCGGCTCCGAGATCGACTTTCATTGATCGCGGACGTTCCGCACGCACGAAGTCATTCCTAGCCGGAACGTGCGACGGTCGGAATCGAACGGTCGGTATACCGGCCGCGCTTATACGCATTCACCGCGAGCGCGATCCCGATCGCGATCATCGGCAGCGCGAGCAGTTGCCCGCCGGTCAGCGGCCCGACGGCGAGATCGGTTTGGCGCCAAATCTCCGCGAGCGAGCGCGTGACGCCGTAGCACGCGAACCACGTCCAGGCGACGACGCCGTCGGGCGGCCGCCGGCGATACACGAGGAGCACGATCGGGAGCACCGCGATATCGAGCAGCGCTTCGAAGATCTGCGACGGATAGCGGTAGCCGGCGGCGCTCGGAAACGCGATGCACCACGGGCGGTCGGGCCGGCAGACGTTCCCGACGAGCTCGTCGTTGATGAAGTTGACGATGCGGGTGAGCGCGAGGCCGACCGGGAGCATCACGACGACTTCGTCCGCGAGCAGCCCGAAGCGCAGCCACGGATACTTCCGGATGAAGAGCGCGATCGCGACGATGACGCCGATGAGTCCGCCGAAGAAGCCCATGCCGCCGTTCCACACGGCGATCACGTTGACGAGGCTGCGCGGCATGTCGCCGAAGTAGAGCGCCGCATCGTGCTTCGTGACGATGTCGGCGATGACGAAGAACGCCCGCCCGCCGACGAGCACCCCGACGAGCGCGTAGACGAGGAAGTCTTGCACGCCGTCGACGGTCAGGCCGAGCCGCGCGCGCCCCTGCGGCCGCGCCATCCACAAGCCGACCGCGATGAATCCGACGAGATACGACAGGCCGTACCAATGCACGGCGAGCGGCCCGAGCCGAAACGCGACCGGATCGATATTCGGATACGTGAACCAGTGTCTCACGCTGTGCGCGATGCTCTCAGGCGATAGGGGGAACCTTCCGCCGCCACCGGGGCTCGGTCGACCGATCGTCGTACGAGGCACGGGTGATGCCCTGGCGTTTCTGGCTCGCGGCCGCGGTCGCGCTCGGCCTCGATCAATACACGAAGCACGTCGTCGCGTCGGGCTTCGCGCAAGGCGAGAGCCGCGTCGCGGTCCCGCACCTGCTCTATTGGACGTACGTGCAGAATCGCGCGGGCGCGTTCGGCCTCTTCGGAACGCAGCCGTGGCTGCTCGTCGGGATGGCGATCGCGGTGCTCGCCGTCTTCTGGTTCGCCTTCCGCGATCAGCTCGCGGGTTCGCCGCTCGTGCAGGTCGCGTTCGGCGGGATCGCGGGCGGCGCGATCGGCAACGTCGTCGACCGATTCCACTACGGCTACGTCGTCGATTTCATCGACCTGCGCTGGTGGCCCGTCTTCAACGGCGCGGACTCGTGCATCACGATCGGCGTCGTCCTCCTGCTGCTCTCGTCGCTGCAGCGCGACCGCAGCGCCTCGCGGCTCGAATCGACGCGCTGAACGACGAGCCGGCGCGTCACGTCGTGACGGCGGCCGAAGCGGGCAGCCGCTGCGACGTCGCGATCGCGCGGGTCTCGGGCGCATCGCGCGGCCGCGTCGCGATCGCGATGCGCGAAGGCGCCGTGCGCCTCAACGGCGTCTCGCCGAAGCCGGCCGTCCCGGTCGCCGAAGGCGACGTGCTCGAATACGTCGTCGCGGAACCCGACCGGCTCGACGTGCTGCCCGAAGATCTGCCGCTCGAGATCGTCTTCGAGGACGACGAGATCATCGTCGTCGACAAGGCCGCGGGGATGGTGACGCATCCGGCGCACGGCGCGCGCGACGGCACGCTCGTCAACGCGCTCCTCGCGCACGCGAAGAACTTGCCGGGCGATCGCATACGCGCGGGGCTCGTCCACCGGCTCGATCGCGACACCTCGGGGCTGCTCGTCATCGCGAAGACGGCCGAAACGCTCTCGGCGCTCGGCAAGGCGATGATCCGCCGCGATATCAAGCGCACGTACCTCGGCCTCGTCGTCGGTATCCCCGAGCATCCGACGGGGACGATCGACGGCGCGCTCGGGCGCGATCCGCACAATCGTCTGCGCCACGCGCTGCGCGCCGACGGCAAGCCCGCGGTCACGCACTATACGGTGCGCGAGCGTCTGCGCGACGCGGCGGAACTCGAATTCACGCTCGAGACCGGGCGGACGCATCAGATTCGCGTGCATCTCGCGGCGCTCGGCAATCCGATCGTCAACGATCCGCTCTACGGCCGCGTCGACACGCGCTTCGATCTGCCGGGACAGGCGCTGCACGCGTGGCGGCTCGCGTTCCCGCATCCGATCACGGGCGAACCCCTCGCCTTCGAGGCCGCGCCGCCGGCCGATTACGTCGTCGCGAAGCGGATTCTCGGCGGCGCGTGATTATCGGCGCCTTCCGCGCGGTAGGACGGTAGTATGCAAATCGCAGATCGCGCCATCCGTGCGGCAGATGCCGTCGTGCTCCTCGTCGACCTCCAGAAGAATCTCGCGAACATGGAATTGACCGCCGATACGAAGACGCTGCGGCAGTCGATCGGCGGGCTCGTGAAGCTCGCGAAGGTCTTCGATCTCCCCGTCGTCATCTCGACGATCTCGACCTCGATGGGCGGCGATCTGCTCTCCGAAGTTTCGAACGAACTCAAAGACGTGCCGTCGTTCGAACGGCACCAAACCAACGCCCTCGAGGACGCGCCGACGCTCGCCGCGATCGAAGCGACCGGCCGGAAGACGCTCATCGTCGCGGGGATCGTGACCGAGATCGCGGCGTCGATGGCCGCGCTCACGGCGGCGAAATCCGGCTTCACCGTGGCGCTCGTGTACGATGCGAGCGGCGGTGCGTCCAAGCGAAGCGAGCACGCGGCGCTCGAACGGCTCGTCCAGGCGGGCGTCATCCCGATCTCCGTCCCGCAGCTCATCGGCGAACTCGTCACCGATTTCGGAAGCGAGCAGGGTCAGGGCGCGATGAAGATCCTCATGTCGTCGATGCGGTAGCGTTCGGATTCCGAACGACGCGAGCGGTGCGGCGCGGACCGCGGCGGGGATCTTCGAGCTCCGCGCGTCGGCCGGTGCCGCGCGCCGCGGAACGCTGTCGCTCGCGCACGGCGCCGTCGAGACGCCGGCGTTCATGCCGGTCGGCACCGCCGCGACCGTGAAGTCGCTCGCGCCGGACGATCTGCGGGCGCTCGGCGCGCAGATCGTCCTCGCGAACACGTATCATCTCTGGCTGCGGCCCGGCCGGGAGACGATCGAGGCGATGGGCGGTCTGCATGCGTTCATGGCGTGGGATCGTAACATCCTCACCGATAGCGGCGGCTTTCAGGTGTTCTCGCTCGAGTCGCGGCGCGAACTCTCGGACGCGGGCGTTCGCTTTCGCTCCCATCTCGACGGCGGCGCGCACGAGTTCACGCCCGAAAACGTGGTCGGCTTTCAGGAA
>CAZZZK010000243.1:0-4089 GCA_964658555.1 Vulcanimicrobiota bacterium
GTGCGCGCCCGGCTCGCCCGCACGTCGCGCCGCGTTCGCGACGGACTGCGCGACCGCGGTCTCCCGGCGGCGGCGGGCGACGGCCCGATCGTCGCGATCCCGCTCGGAGACGCCGCGACGGCGCTACGCGTCGCGAGCGCGCTCGAAGCCCGCGGCGTCTTCGCGCCGGCGATCCGGCCGCCGACCGTCCCGCCGGGCACGTCGCGCATCCGCATCACGCTGCGCGCCGACCATCGCGACGCCGACGTCGAACGGCTGCTCGCCGCGTGCGAGGCCGCCCTCGCCGTCACGGCGTGAGCCGGTACTTCGTCACCGGCACCGATACGGACGTCGGCAAGACGCGCGTGAGCGCCGCGCTCGCTCGCGCGCTCGTGCTCGCGGGCGAGCGTCCGACGATCGTCAAGCTCGTGCAGACGGGCGTCGCGCCGGGCGAGTGCGGCGATGCGGAACGCGCGGGCGCGCTCGCGGGCTGCGCGTTTTCGGAACTCGCGCGTTACGCGCGGCCGGCCGATCCGTGGGGCGCGGCGCTCGCCGACGGACGCGAGCCGTTACGCGCGCACGCGCTCGCCGCGCGCCTCGACGCGTTCGCGGAACCGCTCGTCGTCGAGGGCTCCGGCGGCGCGGCGGTCCCGCTCAACGCGAGCGAGACGATCGCCGACGTCGCGCGACTGGCGGGCGCCGCGGCGATCGTCGCCGTCGGCCTGCGGCTCGGCTGCATCAGCCACACGCTGCTGACGCTCGCATACCTCGAAGCGCGCGCGATCCCGGTCGAGGGCGTCGTCCTCGTCGATCGTCTGCGCGCGAACGACTACGCGCGCGAAGACGTCGAACGCGCGCTCGCCGCACGCGCCGAGATTCTAGGAACGCTCGCGTATCGAACGGACGAGGCGGCGAGCGTCGAGGAGGGCGCGCGACTCTTCGCACGGCGAACGGCGACCGATCGATCGCACCCGTCCGACGGGTGATTCCGCTCTCACGTCGTCCGACGGCACGGTCGTCGTGCGCGATGCAGGGCCCGCGCTCGCGACCGCGCGGCCGACGAGGGGTCGCGACCGCGTTGCGCGCACCCTGACGGCGATGCATCCCGCCGTTGCGAGCGCTCGCCGCTCGGTCCTCGATGAGAACGTTTCCGTCACGCGCGACCAGCTCGAGGCGCTCGCCGCGATGCCCGCTCCTGCCGTCGCGGATCTGCTCGCGCTCGCCGACGAACTGCGCGTTCGCGCGACGGGCGATCAGCCCAACGTCGAGGTCATCTTCAATGCGAAGAAGGGCGGTTGTTCCGAAGACTGTCACTTCTGCTCGCAGAGCGCGCGGTACGCGAGCGACGTCGTCCCGGAACGGCTCCAAGCGGTCGACGAGTTCCTCGACGCCGCGCGCGCCGCGGCGGCACGCGGCGCGGGCGAGTTCTGCATCGTCGTCGCCGTGCGCGGCCCGTCTCCCGCGCTGCTGACGCGCGTCTGCGACGCGGCGCGCGCGATCAAGGCCGACATGCCCGCGATGCACGTCGCGGTCTCGCTCGGCATCCTCGACGACGCCGAACTCGCGCGGCTGCGGGCAGCGGGCGTCGATAAGGTCAATCACAATCTCGAGACGTCGCGGCGACACTTCCCGGCGATCTGCACGACGCACTCGTTCGACGAGCGGCTCGCGACGTGCGAGCGCGTGAAAGCGCACGGCCTCGAACTCTGCTGCGGCGGCATCGTCGGCCTCGGCGAGACCGTCGCCGATCGCGTCGATTTTCTCTGCACGCTGCAGGCGCTCGGGCCCGTCGAGGTGCCGATCAACTTCCTCAACCCGCGGCCCGGCACGCCGCTCGCCGATCGCTCGCTCGTCGAGCCCGTCGAGGCGCTGCGCTTCGTCGCGATGGCGCGTGTGGCGCTACCCGAAGCGACGGTGCGGCTCTCGGGCGGCCGCGAGATCACGCTGCAGGGGCTCCAGGATCTCGGCATGCGCAGCGGCGCGAGCGGCCTCGTGCTCGGCAGTTATCTCACGACCGCCGGCCGCGCCGACGACGAAGATTTCGCGATGCTCGAACGCACCGGCTTCTCGACCGCGCGCGGGTAGCGCGGCGGACCGCCGGCCCGCTACTCGCCGGGCGAGGGCGAGTTCACGTACGAGAGCGTGGCGTGCGCGACGAGCTTGTCGTTGCTGAAGACGTCGACGTCGCCGTAGACGATGCGGCGGCCGGCGCGGATGATCGCCGCGTGCGCGATCAGATCGTGGCCGGGGAGCGCCGGCCGTAGGAAGTTGCACGTCATCGTCGCGGTCGCGGTGATCTGCTCGCGGCCGTAGTGCGACGCGAGCGCGACCCAGAACGCCGAGTCGCAGAGGCTCGCGATCGCGCCGCCGTGGATGACGCCGTGGCCGTTCAGCAGCACGTCCGAATACGCCATCGTCATCTGCGCTTTGCCGCCGGCATACGAATCGATCCGCATCCCGAGAAACTTCACGTACTCCGGATGCGGCGGATCCGCGTTCGCGTCCGCGCGCTCGGAGTTCAAAAGACGTCGCCCGAAAGCGCGAGCTCTCGCCGAAGATACAGCGGTAAACTAAAGAGCCGGCGGTGCGTCTCCGCGTCGTAGAAGTAGTTCTCACCCGCGAGCCCCCCGACGTACGCGTCGATCGTTTCGGGTGCGAGCGCCGCGACGTCGACCGTATCGCTGCACGCGATGAACGCCCAATCGTTATCGAACGCCGGTACGTGCGTGTAGAACGACCGCACGTTGGCATAGTACGCGCGCAGCGTGCGCGCCATCTTCGCGTGTAGCGCCATGTTGTGGAAGCCGGCCGTACTCGCTTGCAGCACGTAGACGCCGCCCGGCGCGAGCCGCTTCTTGATATCCGTGAAGACCGCGTCGCAGAACAGCGGATTCGAGGGCGAATCTTCGAGCGGCTCGGTCAGATCGGAGACGATCGCGCCGTAGGTGCCCGTATCTTCGCGCAGATACGCGAGCGCGTCGCCGACGACGACGTTCGCCCGCGGATCGTCGAACGCGCCCGCCGACCATTCCGGCAGATAGCGCTTCGAAAGCGCGACCACGTCGCCGTCGATGTCGACCATCGTGCAGCGCTCGACGTCCGCGCGCCGCAGCACCTCGCGCAGAGTCGCCCCCTCGCCGCCGCCGAGGATCAAGATCTCGCGACGATCCGCGATCGCGGCGAGCGCCGGATGGACGAGCGATTCGTGATAGATCTTCTCATCGAACTGCGAGCTCTGCGTATCGCCGTCGAGCACGAGCATCTTCCCGAACGCCGCCGTCCGGATGACGGCGACGTTCTGGAAGGCGGTCTCGCCCGCGAAGTACGTCTCCTCGACCGCGTGATGGTGCTGTTCCGTCGGCGCGAACTGCTCGACGTACCATTGCCAGTGCTCGGTCTTCGGCATCGGCTACCGTTCTAGTGAACGAGGAAGTAGTCGGCGGCCGAGGGCGGCGTGATCACGTTGTTCTCGGTGAATTTCGTCGGATACGGCGAGGGCGACGGCGAGCCCGCGGCGTTCGGCGTCGGGGTCGAGGCCGGAGTCGTCGGCGTCCCGGAGGCCGGCACGAACGGGATCGCGACGACGCTCGACGTGAAGCCGGTCGCCGCGCACGTGGTGCCGGGCGCGCGGCCCAGCACGACGAGGTAGTTCGCGCCCGAGTTCACGCGGACGGACGAGATGTACGTCATCTCGGCCGCGTTGCCGTTGCAGTCCGTGTACGCGAACGAGTTCGCCGTCGCGTTCGCGGAGCTCGCGTGGAACGGCGCCTTGATCGCGAGGGTGCCGGACGCGACGCCGCCGACGACCACGAGCCCGACGTCGGTCGCGACGTACGCCGTCGTTCCCGTCGCGTCGATCGCGATCGAATTGATGTTGCCCGGCATGGTGAGCGTGCTCGTCCGCGTGATCGCGGCCGGCAAGCCCGTCAGGAGCGTGAGCGTGCTGCCCGCGCCCGCGGACGTTCCGCCGACGAGCGCGCGCGTCGACGTCGAGGGATCCATCGCGACGTTGCCCATCCCGCGCAGTGCGACGCCGCTGCCGAGCGCCGTATCGACGGCCTCGACGTTGAATTGGTAGCCGGCGCTGACGACGGTCACGCCGAACGAGAG
>CAZZZK010000244.1:0-4086 GCA_964658555.1 Vulcanimicrobiota bacterium
GCTCGAAGCCCTCGGGCTCTCGCCCGTGCAGATGCTCGTCGTGCCGCGCCTGCTCGCGCTCCTCGTCATGCTGCCGTTCCTCACGATCTTCGCCGACATCATCTCGATCGTCGGCGGTGCGTTCGTCGCGAAGACCTCGGCGAACATCAGTTACGATCTCTTCATCACGTCCGCGCGGCAGAACAGCTTCTTCGTCGACTATCTCAAGGGCATGGTGAAGGCGATCGTCTTCGCGATCATCATCGTGATGGTCGGCTCGTATCAGGGGTTCGGCGTCCGCGGCGGCGCGAGCGGCGTCGGGAAGGCGACGACGGGTGCCGTCGTCACGGCGATCATCTTGATCTTCATCGCGAACTTCGCGATGTCGCTCATCCTTTTCGGAACGAACGGGCAGAAGTGAACTTCGCGACGATCGAGGGCGCGTCGCTGCGATACGGCAATAAGGTCGTGCTGCAGAACTGCACGCTCGACGTGAAAGAGGGCGCGATCACGTGCCTGATCGGGCTCTCGGGCGCGGGCAAGTCGACGATCCTACGGCTCCTCAACGGGCTGCGGATGCCGCAGGCGGGCCGCGTCACCGTTCGCGGAACCGATCTCGCGACGCTGCGCAATCGCGATCTGATCGAATTCCGGCGCAAGATCGGGTTCGCGTTCCAGTTCGCGGCGCTCTTCGACAGCCTCTCGATCTACGAAAACGTCGCGCTGCCGCTGCGCGAGTATTCGAAACTCGGTTCGAAAGAGATCGACGACGCGGTGCTCGAGACGCTCGATTCGGTCGGACTATCGAACGCGCGCGATCGGCTGCCGTCGGAGCTCTCCGGCGGCATGCTCAAGCGCGCGGGCTTCGCACGCGCCGTGATCTCGAATCCCGAGCTCGTGCTCTACGACGAGCCGACGACGGGGCTCGATCCGATCATCACGCACGTCCTCACCGATCTCATCATCCATCTTCGCAAACGGCTCGGCGGAACGGCGGTCGTCGTCTCCCACGACCTCGGAAGCATCTTCGCGATGGCCGATTACGTTGCCATGCTCTTCGAAGGCGCGATCATCGCGTACGGAACCGTCGACGAACTCAAACGCTCGGCCAACCCCATCGTACAACAATTTCTGCAAGGGAGTGAGGTCGGGCCGATCCCGCTCTAGCGCGGGGACGGTTCGCACGGACGCATGAACAAACAAGCGCAGGTCGGACTCTTCACGATCCTCGGCATCGTCGCGGTCTTCGCGGTGCTGTTCGTCATCTCCGATTTCGGCGTGCGCTCGAGCGGCTACCGGATCGGCGTCCATTTCCGGTCGGCGTCGGGATTGCGGCCCGCGGCGCAAGTCTTCTTGAGCGGCGTGCCGGTCGGGGCGGTCGACCACATCTCGCTGCTCAAGGACTTCTCGACCGAAGTCGTCATGTCGATCAATCAGGGATACGAGATCCCGGTCGGCTCGCGCTTCATCATCCAAGCGCCGATCACGGGCGAACCGACCCTGCTGATCCAGCCGCCGCGCGATATCGCCGCCGGCTCGCCGACCCTCCCGCACGAGATCGCGCCGCTCGCCGATCAGCCGAGCGGGACCAATCCGACGACCTTCGCCGATCTGCTCGAGCAGGGTCAGGGCGAAGTGAAGCGCCTCGACAACATGCTCGCCCAGGTGCAGCAAGCAGAACCGCAGCTGCTCTCGCAGCTCAAAGAGACGCTCGCGAACGCGAACGCCCTGACCCGCAACGCGAACACGTCGCTCACGAGCGTCGCCGGGAAGATCGACGTCCTCACCGACGCCGTGCAGAAGAACCTGACGGTCGCGAGCGGCAACGTCGCCGATCTCACCGATAGCCTCAACGCGACGGTCGATCGCGACGCGCCGCAGATCGACACGCTGCTCGCGCAGCTCAATAAGACGTCGAAGTCGTTCGGCGACACCGTCGATTCGCTGCACGACGTCGCGACCGATCCGCGCGTCAAGCGCAATCTGATCGATACGACGCGCGACTTCGCCGCGACGGCCAAGACGTTCTCGAAGGTCGCGAGCGATCTGCGCACCGTCACGGGGAATCCGCAGACGCAGAATCAGCTCCGCAACACCGTCGCCAATCTCGACGCGACGACGCAGCGCGTCAACGCGCTGATCGGTCAACTCGGCGGCTCGTCGAGCGTCTACGGCGTCGACGCGTCGGCGACGCCCGCGCCCGGCTCGGCCCCGGCCGGCGGCGGTTCGGCCGCGCCGGCGCAGACCCGGCCGCTGCCCGATACCCCGCTCGCGTCACCGTCCGGCGATGCGACGCCCGTGCCGAATTCGTACGGCGCGCCGGGCGGTATCTCGCCCGCGTCGAGCGACGGGCGGCCGAGGGGCGCGGCCGACGGCACGTCGCTCTCGTCCTCGCGCAACGCGACCGTGGCGACGCTGCGCGCGCGGGTGAATACGTTCACGAAGGATCTCGTGCAGCTCGAGATCCGCGCGGGCGATCTCGCGCCGCTGCGCCCCGGCAGCTACAACCGCAACGTCTCGCCGCTGCTCACGGCCGACCGCGGTCCGCAGTCCGACGTGAATCTCTACGTGCTGCCCTACGGTTCGACCGGCCTCAAACTCGGCTTCAACGATATCGGCTCGCAGGGGACGTCGAGCGCCAATTTCGTGCTCATCAAGCGCGCGGGCCCGCTCAGCTACGGCGGCGGCGTCGAGTATTCGCGGCTCGGCGCGCAGGCGAGCATCGCCGGAAAGCTGCTCGGCCTCGAAGGCCGGCTGTACGATCCGCGGCATCCGACGCTCGACTCGTACGTCAACATCTTCGCACTTCCGAAGATCCAACTCTTCGCGGGCGAACGCGACCTCACGCACGCCTCTCGAAGAACTGCGGCCGGGCTGCAATTCGAATTCTGAGCGGGCGCGATCCGTCGATGCGGTTTCCGTTCCCGGTCGCGATCGCGACGCTTTCGGCCCTCGACGTCGCGGTGTTCGCGCGCGAGGTGTCGCTCGACGATGCGTCCCGCGCGTCGTTCGTGCAGGCCTGGTCGCTCGTTCCGTACGACCTCAGCCACGCGCTCGACGTCGTGCCCCCGCCGCTCGCGACGCTCGTCACGTCGCAATTCCTTCACGGCAGCGTTCCGCATATCGCGGCCAACCTGCTGGTGCTCGGCGCGTTCGGGCCCGAGGTCGAATCGGTGCTCGGCCCGGTGCGCTTCGCGGCGTTCTATCTCGCGTGCGGCGTGCTCGGCGGGCTCGCGCAGGCGTTCACGACGCCCGGCAGTCACGTCCCGGAGATCGGCGCGTCCGGTGCGATCGCGGGCGTGCTCGGCGCATACCTGATCCGCTTTCCGCTGCGGAGCTTCGCATCGATCCCGGCGGCGCTCGTCATCGCGCTCTGGGCGGGCGTTCAGTTCGTGCACGGCTTCGGCAACGTCTCGACGAGCGTGCTCTCCGAACAGGGTGGCGGGATCGCATACTTCGCGCACATCGGCGGGTTCCTCGCGGGCGTGCTGACGATCGGCCTGTTCCTGCCGCCGAGCGCCCGCGGGGCCGCGCGATGAGCGGCCGTCCGCGCATCGCGATCCTCGGCGCGGGCGCGATGGGCACGGTCTTCGCGTACTACCTCGCCGAACGGAACGACGTCGTGCTCGTCGACGTGCGGGGCGACGTCGTCGAATCGATCAACGAAGCGGGCGGCGTCGCCGTCGACGACGCACCCGTCCGCCCGGTCGTCGCGACGCGAGATCCGGCGCGCGCGTACTCGACGAGCCTGCTCTTCGTCTTCGTGAAGGCGCCGAAGACGCTCGATGCGGTGCGGCCCTTCGCCGGGCAGCTCAATCCCGCGACGCCGATCGTCTCGCTGCAGAACGGCCTCGGGAACGAGGAAGCGATCAAGGCATCCGTCGGCGGGACCGTGCCGCTCGTCATCGGGGTGACGGACGTCGCCGGCCTCGCGATCGGCCACGGGCGCTCGCGCCGCGTCGGGATCGGCAATACGGTCGTCGGTTCCGCGGGCGCTTCGACGGCGACGGTCCGCGCCGTCTACGATCTCTTGCAGCGTGCGACGCTCGAGTGTTCGATCGCGTACGACATCCGGCCGCACCTGTGGGGCAAACTCATCGCGAACGC
>CAZZZK010000245.1:0-4077 GCA_964658555.1 Vulcanimicrobiota bacterium
CGACGCGCCGCCCGGGCCGAGCGCGTCGCGCGACGACGGCACGCTCGCCGTGCGCGACATCGCCGAAGCGATCCGCACGACGCTCGGATGAAGATCTTCGAGTGCGTCCCCAACGTTTCGGAGGGCCGCGATCTCGCGGTCGTCGACGCGTGTGCCGATGCGATTCGAGCGAGCGGCGTCGCGCTCGCGCATCGGACGAGCGACGCGGCCCATCATCGCAGCGTCTTCACGTTCTTCGGAACGCGCGAGCGCGAGTCGCGCGCGACCGCATCGATCTCCGAACGCACGCGGGCGTCCACCCGCGCATCGGGGCGCTCGACGTCCTCCCGTTCGTGCCGTTCGGCGACGCGACGCTCGACGACGCGGTCGAAATCGCGCACGCGAGCGCCGCACGGTTGTGGGCCGAGCTCGAGATGCCGAGTTACTTTTACGATGCGGCATCCCCGACGCTCTCACCCGGCGTGGCGCCCGAAGGAGCGATCTCGCGAACGCCCGCGCGTCGAACGTTGCCCGACGCACGCCGCGGAAATTTCGAAGGCCTGGCGACGCGCGAAGACGGGCCCGATACGGGCGCCGGTTTCCACGAGAGCGCGGGCGCCGTCGCGATCGGCGCGCGCAATCTGCTCGTCGCGTTCAACGTCGTGCTCGCGAGCGACGACCTCGCACTCGCCAAACGCATCGCGAGCGGCATTCGCGAGCGCGACGGCGGATTGCGAACCCTCCGCGCGCTCGGCCTGCGCCAAGGCGACGGCCGCGTGCAAGTTTCGTGCAATCTCACGGACGTCGTCGCGACGCCGATCGCGCTCGTCGTCGATCTCGTCCGCGAGCTCGCATCGCGAGCCGGTGTCGCGATCGCCGGGACCGAAACGATCGGCCTCGTCCCGCGCGCGGCGCTCGAGTCCGTCGTTCGCAACGCCTTCGCCATCGGCGGCGCGGAGCACGGGAATCCCTAGAGCCGTCGCCGTACGACGATGAATCTCGATCGCGTCGATACGATCGAGATTCGACGCATGCGTTATCGTAGGAGCCGAGTATGATTACGAGATCGGAACCGACTCGGTACGACCTCGAAGCCGCCGGCCGCGTCAGCGTCGTCGGCGTCGACATCCCGTTTCGAGATTTGGTTTACCTTCTGATAAAAATCGCTTTCGCGTCGATTCCGGCGGCGATCATCGTCGGGATCGTCTACGCCGTCACGATCGGGATCGTCGGCGTCGCGTTCGCCGCGATCTTCGGCGCTCGCTATCGTTGAGGACGCAGCCGAAGCCTAGCGGATCGCCGCCATCGCGTCGGCCGCGTCGGTTTTCAACGCTTCGAAGAGCGGGCCCGCACTCGGGATGTCGATCTCGAAGATCTCGGCGACCGCCGCGAGCCAGCCGTGCACGAAGTACGTCCAGCCGTCCTCGATCTGCAATTCGCGATCGTGCCGCTGCGCTCGCGCCAGATCGAGGAACACGAGCTCGCCGCGATAGTTGAAGTCCCACGCGATCCCATGGTGCGGGAATACGGCCTCGGCCGTGAGCGGCGAGCCGGGCGCGTCCTTCCCGAGGCCGGTCGCGTTGACGACGAGCGAGCCCGGCTGCAGGCGCGCGAGCACCGCGTCGTTCTCCGCGGGCCGGTCGGCGAGGACGTAGAAGAGTTCGCAATCCGTCTCGATGTCACGATGGATGCGCGCGATCTCGGCGAGCCGGTCCGGGTCGCGATCGGAGATGAAGATTCGAGCGGGCGCGGCGATCCCGGGGCGGCGCCGCATGAGATGCCACGTCAGCGCGATCGACGAGCCGCCCGCGCCGATCGCGAACACGTCGGTCGGCGCGAGCGCAAAATACGTCTGCGGCACGAAACTCGCGAGCGCGAGCCCCGACGTGATCGGATCTTTCGCGGAGCAGCGCAGACGCTCGTCGCGCTTGGAGATGCAGCTCGCCTCCGTCATCGCTTCGGCGTACGAGTCGATCTCGTCGAACACATCGCGACACGCGGCGAAGAGCGCGAGTTTGTGCGTCGTGATCGCGGCGCCGCGAACGAGCGGATCTTCGCGGATCGCGCGAACCGCCTCGCGATAGACGGCGGGGTCGCTACGCGGGGCGAGATCGAGACCGAGGATCTCGGCTTCGAGGCCGAGTCGGCGCGCCCAGGCGGGGAAGACGCGGTAAATCGAACTCCCCTCGGTCGTCACGCCGATGAAAACGATGGTCGGCTTCGTTCGTTGAGAGAGAATCGGCACGGGCCTCCGAACGACGGGGTGCGAGTAGCGGTTGCGAGCTTCGATCGGCCGGAACGCGCCCGCGTATATTGCGGTCGGCCCCGAGCGCTTCCCGCTCTCAGCGCGCGCTCGGCCACGATCGTACCCGCTTACAAAACGCGTCGCGTTCCACCGGTGAAGCGCGGATCGAAACGGACCCCGCGTCTCGTGTCGCCAACGTTTTGCCGATGAACGCAACGCACGAGCGAACCTTCTCGACGATCGATCCGGCGACGGAAGAGCGGCTCGATACCTACGCCTTCGACGATCCCGCGACCGTCGATCGCGCGCTCGACGGCGCGGTCGCGTGTTACCGCGTCTGGTCGCGCAGGCGGATCGACGAGCGCACGCGGCTCGTCCGCGCCGTCGGCGTCGAGCTGCGTGCGAAGAAGGCGAAGCTCGCACGGCTCGCGTCGCGCGAGATGGGCAAGACGCTCGCCGAGGCCGAGGCCGAGGTCGAGAAGTGCGCGGTCGGCTGCGACTTCTACGCCGATCGCGGGCCCGATCTGCTCGCGAACGAGAACGTCGCGACGAACGCCCGCGAGAGTTTCGTCGCGTACCGGCCGCTCGGCGTGCTGCTCGCGATCATGCCGTGGAATTTTCCGTACTGGCAAGTCTTTCGCGCCGCCGCGCCGGCGCTCGTCGCGGGGAACACCGTCGTCCTCAAGCACGCGGCGAACGTCACGGGCTGCGCGTACGCGATCGCGACGCTCTTCGAACGCGCGGGCTTCCCGGCGGGTGCGTTCACGACGATCGTCGTCGAGAACGACGACATGGCGGCCGTCGTCTCCGATCCGCGGATCGCGGCCGTGACGCTCACCGGCAGCGAGCGCGCCGGCGCGAGCGTCGCGGCGGCGGCGGGCGCCGCACTCAAGAAGACCGTCCTCGAACTCGGCGGCTCCGATGCGTTCATCGTACTCGCCGACGCCGATATCGAACGCGCCGCGGAGACGGCCGTGAAGGCTCGCTTTCAGAACGCCGGGCAGAGCTGCATCGCGGCGAAGCGCTTCATCGTCGAAGCGCCGGTCCACGACGCGTTCCTCGCCGCATTCGTCGCGCGCGCGTCGGAGCTGCGGACGGGCGATCCGCGCGATGCCACGACGACGCTCGGGCCGCTCGCGCGAGCCGATCTGCGCGACAATCTCGAGCGTCAGGTCGCGGGCACGCTCGCCATGGGCGCGACGCTCGCGCTCGGCGGAACGCGCGTTCGTGACGGGCGTCGCGCCCGGCATGCCGCTCTTCGATGAAGAGACCTTCGGGCCGGTCGCCGCCGTCGTGCGCGCGAACGATCTCGAACATTGCGTCTCGCTCGCGAACGCGTCGGCGTACGGGCTCGGCGGCAACCTCTGGACGCGCGACGTCGAGCGCGCGCGTCGCCTCGCCGAACGCCTCGAATCGGGCGCCGTCTTCATCAACGGCATGACCGCCTCGGATCCGCGGCTCCCGTTCGGCGGCGTCAAACGCAGCGGGTACGGCCGCGAGCTGAGCGCGTTCGGCATCCACGAATTCGTCAACATCCAAACCGTTTGGATCGGCAGCGAGTAGCGCCTACGTCGCCCATTCCGCGAGATTCTCTTCGCGTTGACCCGCGTCGCGCAGCGCCGCGATGCGGGTCAACCCCTCGCAGACGTCCGCCAGCGGCGAGACGAAGCTCGTCCGCAGCCAGCCGGCGAGCTCGGGCGCGAAGATGTCGCCCGGGATCGCGATGACGTCGCGCGAGACGACGAGCTCCTCGGCGAACGCGAGCGTATCGCCGCCCACGCGCACGCACACGTAGAACGCGCCCTCGGGCACGACGTGCTCGAGGCCGATCTCGCCGAGCGCGCCGAGGACCC
>CAZZZK010000246.1:0-4071 GCA_964658555.1 Vulcanimicrobiota bacterium
TTCGGCGATCTCCGCCTTGGGCAAAATGCGGCGCCCGACGCAAACGACCGTGTCGGCGGCGAGGACCAACGCGGTTTCCAGCCCTTCGCGGCGGCGCGCCACTTCGGCCGAGGCCGCGGCCTTCTCGGCCGCGATCCCGCGCTCCGCGTCGTGCCGTTCGAGTTCGGCTTCCAGACGCGTCCGCTCGTCGCGCCGCGACGCGCCCGCGCGCAGATACGCGAGGATCTCGAGATCGCGCGCCCGCGCCGAGGCCTTGCGGTAGCGGCGCGCGCGGCGCGCCTGCGTTTCGAGTTCCGGCGCCCGGGCCGCGAGTTCGGAGAGCAGATCGCTCGTACGGATGCCGTTTTGTTCGGTCTGCTCGAGGCGGCGCAGCGACTCGTTCTTGCGCGCGAGGAACCGGTTGATCCCGGCGGTCTCTTCGAAGAGGCTGCGCCGCTCGCTCGGTTTCGCGGCGAGGATCGCGTCGATCTGGCCCTGCGAGACGATCGCGTACGAACCGGGCCCGAGACCCGTGCCCATCAGCAACTCGACGACGTCGCGCAGCCGCACGCTCTGACGGTTGATGAAGAACTCGCTCTCGCCCGCGCGGTACGCGCGCCGCGTGATCTGCACTTCGCGCGCGTCGATCCGCAGCGCCCCGTCGTCGTTCGCGAAGGTGATCGCGACCTCGGCCATGCCGAGCGGCTTGCGGCGCTCGTTGCCCGCGAAGATCACGTCTTCGCGGTTCGCGCCGCGCAGCGATTTCGAACTCTGCTCGCCGAGCACCCAACGGATCGCGTCGACGAGATTGGACTTGCCGGAGCCGTTCGGGCCGACGAGCGCCGTGATGCCGGGCTCGAATGCGAGCCCCGTCTGCTCCGCGAACGTCTTGAATCCGAAGACGCGCAGCGACGTGAGCCTCATTCGGAGCCGCCGTCGTGCGCGCCGGCCGGGTTTTCCCGGCCCGCGATGATCGCGAGCGCGGCGGCGGCCGCGGCGCGCTGCGCCGCCTTCTTCGTCACCCCCGTGCCCGTCGCGCGGACGTCGCCCGTCGCGACGTCCGCGAAGAACGCGCGCTCGTGATCGGGACCTTCGAAGCGGTCCGCATAGGCGGGCGTCTCTGCGAAGCGCTTCTGACTCCACTCCTGGAGGATCGTCTTGGGATCGTCGAGCGGCGCGCCGAGCGCTTCGACGCGCGCGATGTGCTCGCGTTCGACGAACCGCGCCGCGACCTCGATCCCGCTCGTGCGGTAGAGCGTCGCGACGAACGCTTCGAAGGCATCGGCGAGCAGCGAGCGGCGGCGCGCGGCGGGCGCGTTCGCGAGGCCGGCGCCGAGCACGACGAGCGCGTCGAATCCGAGAAGGTCGGCCGTCTCCGCGAGGGCGAGATCGGCGACGAGGCCGTGTTTGCGCAGCGTCAGTTCGCCCTCGCTCGCATCGGGAAACCGCTCGAAGAGCGAGCGCACGACGATGAAACCGAGGATCGCATCGCCCAAGAGTTCGAGCCGCTCGTTCGAACGCGCGGCGAGCTTCTCGCGAACGGCGCTGGTGTGCGCGAAGGCCTCCTCGAACGCCGCGGCGTCCGCCTTCGGCGCTCCGGCCGTTTTGAGCAGCGCGCGCAGGCGTCGCCGCCGCGCCTCACCCGGCAAGCCTACTCCCGGTACTTTCCGAACACGACGACGCTGTTGTGGCCGCCGAACCCGAACGAACTCGAGAGCGCGACGTCGACGTTCGCTCGCCGCGCGACGTTCGGAACGTAATCGAGCGTGCAGGCGGGATCGGGGAAATCGTAATTGATCGTCGGCGGGACGATCGAGTTCACGATCGCGAGCACCGTCGCCACGCCTTCGATCGCTCCCGCGGCGCCGAGCGCGTGGCCGTGCATGCTCTTCGTCGAACTCACCGCGAAGGGGTGACCGTTCGCCCCGACGATCCGGCCGAGCGCCTGGGATTCCGCGGAATCGCCGATCGGCGTCGACGTGGCGTGCGCGTTGACGTAGTCGACCGCGCTCGGCTCGACGCCGGCGCAGGCGAAGGCGCGCTTGAGCGCGAGCTCGACGCCGCGGCCGCCGGGATCAGGAGCGACGAGGTCGTGCGCGTCGGCCGATTGCCCGTAGCCGAGCAGTTCCGCGTAGATGCGGGCGCCGCGGGCGCGAGCGACCTCGAGTTCCTCGCAGACCAGGATCGCGCCGCCCTCCGCGAGCACGAATCCGTCGCGCTCGGCGTCGAAGGGCCGCGACGCTTTCTCGGGCGCGTCGTTGCGCGTCGAGAGCGCCTTCATCGAATCGAAGCCGCCCATGGCGACGTCCGTGATCGTCGCCTCACAGCCGCCGGTGACGACGGCCTTCGCGCGACCGTGCGTGATGAGATCGTAGGCGACGGCGAAGGCGTCGTTCGAACTCGCGCACGCGCTCGAGACGGCGAACACCGGGCCGCGCAGGCCGTAGCGCATCGAGATCTGGGCCGAGGCCGCGTTCCCCATGAGCATCGGCACGAAGAACGGCGTGATCCGCGAGGCGTTCCCGGCCGCGCGTGCCTTGGTCACGGTTTCCTGAATCGTGATGATGCCGCCGATACCGCTCGCGACCACGACGGCCGTCTCCTCGCGAAGCGCGACGTCCTCGGGGAACGCGGCGTCGGCGATCGCCTCCTCGGCCGCGACGTAGGCGAACTGCGCGAAGCGGTCCATGCGCCGTGCGTCGCGGCGCCCGATCAGCGCGTCCGCGTCGAAATCCTTCACCTCGGCGGCGATCTGCGAACGCAGACCCGCCGCCGCGGCGTCGAACGCCGTGACCGTCGCGACGCCGCTCTTCCCGGCTACGAGTGCGTCCCAGAACGCGTCGCGCGTATTGCCGAGCGGCGTGACCGCGCCCATGCCGGTGATGACGACCCGTTTTTTCTCCACCGTGTTCCTCGTTCTCCGTTCCGGCCGCCCGACCGCGCCGTCGGCTTTCGACCGGCATACGAAAGGGCGGCTCGTCGAGCCGCCCCAAAGTGCCACCTGTTCGTATGACGGATTCTTCCGTGATGCCTGCCGCCCGCCCGGCCCGCGCGACGCGGCCGGCGACGGTTGCGGGCGACCGCGGCGCCTGCTATACTGGCGGCTGCCATGTTCACATTCGACTTGCAGCTTTTCGCCTCCAAAAAGGGCGGCGGCTCGACCCGCAACGGTCGCGATTCCAACTCGCAGCGCCTCGGTATCAAGCGCTTCGGCGGCGAGGAAGTCCTCGCGGGGAACATCATCGTGCGTCAGCGCGGAACGAAGTTCTACCCCGGACTCGGCGTCGGGATGGGCAAGGACAACACGCTCTTCGCGCTGGTCGCCGGCACCGTCGATTTCTCCGAGAAGCGGAACCGTAAGCACGTCAACGTTCTCGCCCGGGGCTGACCTGCTCGTCGCGCCGTCTCGATTCGAATCGCGAAAGAGCCTCCGGGCTCTTTTCGTTTTTAGCGCGCGTCTAGCGCGGACGCGCGGCTGATGCAGTTCCTGGACGAAGCGCGGATCACGGTCGAGGGCGGCCGCGGCGGAGACGGCATGGTCGCGTGGCGTCGCGAGAAGTACGTCGATAAGGGCGGCCCGGCGGGCGGCGACGGCGGCCGCGGCGGCGACGTCGTCCTCGTCGCCTCGCCCGCGCTCTCGACGCTCGTCGATTTCCGCTTCAAGAAGCACTTCTCGGCCGAGAGCGGCAAGAACGGCTCGACTTCCAACAAGTCCGGCCGCAGCGCCGACGATCTGACGATCGCGGTCCCCGTCGGGACGCTCGCGTTCCGCATCGCCGAAGACGAATCGGAGATGCTCGTCGCCGATCTCTCGGAGCCGGGCGCGACGATCACGATCTGCCGCGGCGGCCGCGGAGGCCTCGGCAATCAGCATTACGCGACCGCGACGCGTCAGGCGCCGCGCTTCGCCGAGAAGGGCGAGCCGCCCGAGACCGCATCGCTGCGGCTCGAGCTCAAGTTGATTGCCGACTGCGGCCTCGTCGGCCTTCCGAACGCCGGGAAATCGACGCTGCTCTCCGTCGCCTCCGCCGCGCGGCCGAAGATCGCGGACTACCCGTTCACGACGCTCGAACCGCAGCTCGGCGTCGTCCG
>CAZZZK010000247.1:0-4051 GCA_964658555.1 Vulcanimicrobiota bacterium
CGCGCTCGGCGGCGCGGCCGCGCTACCGCGCCCCGCGCGTGCCGTCTACGGCGACACGCCGGTGACGAATACCATCGTGATCGGCGTCGTGGCGCCGTTCACGGGCGACGCGCAAGCCCTCGGCGAGCAGATCGGCAACGGGGTCCGCGCCGCGGTCGACGACGCGAACGGTTTTCGCGGCCCGCTCCAGAGCGGCTTCGAGATCCGGACGTTCGACGATCAGAACCTCGTCGCGACGGGCGAAGTGAACGCGCAGTTCGCGTGCGACGACGCGAACGTCATCGGCGTGATCGGCCATCTCAGCGGCCGCGTGACGGAAGCCGCGCTCCCGAATTACGTGAGCGGACGGATGGGCGTGATCTGCCCGGCGTCCACGTACGACCGCCTCACGTCGCACGGCTACGGAAATATCGTGCGGCTCTCGACGAAAGATTCGAGCGAGGGCGAACTCGGCGCGCGCTACATCGCGGAGACGCTCAAGCCCAAGAAGGTCGTCGTGCTCTCGCAAGACGGCGATTACGGTCCGGACGTCGCGTCGGGATTCGTCGACTCGCTCAAGGCGGCGAAAGTCCCCGTCACGCCGATCGCGTTCTCGTGGAACAAACCCGATTTCGACGCCGTCGTCCGTTCGACGATGGCCGCCGCGCCCGACGTCGTCTATCTCGCCGGCTTGACCTCGGATATGGGGCCCGTCCTGCCGCGCCTGCGTGCCGGCGGCTACGCGGGGCCGCTGCTCGGCTCGCAAGGCTTCTTCGCGCCGACGACGATCGCGAAATACGCGAGCGTCGCGGAGGGCCTCACCGTTTCGACGTCGATGCCGCCGCTCGTCCTCGCGCCCGCCGCGTATCGCATCAAAGGCGATTACGAGCGTCACTACGGCCAGCTCACGCCGATCTCCGCGTTCTCGTACGCGGCGGGTCAGATCCTGATCTCGATCGCGCGGCGTACGGGGGCGACCGACCGTCTCGCGGTCGCGCGCGCGCTCAGCTCGCAGAGTTCGTTCGATACGCTCATCGGTCCGATCTCGTTTCAAAACGACGGCGATCCGACGAATCCGAACGTCTACTTCTATTCGGTGAAGAACGGCCAGTGGCGGTACATCGGCTCGGCGTATCCGAGCAGCTTCATCGTTAAGTAACGAAAAGGAACGAGAAGTAACGAGCGGCCGGCGAGCGTCAACGCTCGGCGCGCGACCAGCCGAACGTCGCGATGCCGATCGCGGCGATCGCGACGATCCATTCCACGATCGCCGTCGGGACGAGCGCCGCTCCGCTTCCCGGTACGACGACGAAGCTTCCCGCGAACATCGCGACGTAGTAATGCAGCGGATCGATCGGACTGACGAGGGCGAAGAGCGCCGAGAGCCCGCCGAGCGAGAAGCCGCCGAGGGCGACCGCGAAGAAGAACAGGACGACGGCGCCGCCGACGATCGCGAACGGCCCGGAGCGGTACCACGCGGTGAGCGCCTGGAACACGCCGTAGAGCATCAGCGGGCCGCCGATGGCGAGCGCGGCGATCGGCAGCGTATTCTCGTTCACGACGATGTTGCCGAGCAAACCGAAGTACGCGAGCGGCGCGACGCAGACGAGCCCGAACACGGCGAGGAACGCGACGACGATCGCCGCGGCGTCGAGCGCCGCGACGGAGAGCGCGAGCCGTTCGCGCGCGATAGGCTGCGTGAAGACGATGTCGAGCGAATCGCGCTGCGCGTTCAGACTCGTCGCGCGCGAGAACGCGAAGAGCCCCGCGAGTACCGATGCGATCGAGAAGAGCGCGCCGAGCGGGATCGCGAGGCCGCGCAGGAGGTCCGGCAGTGCGACGGTCGCCGGCGCGTCGGTCGCGGCGGGCGGCGACGACGTCCCGAAATACCACGACCGGCCGCCGTCGACCGCCCCCGCATGGCCGTAGACGGTGGCGCCGACGTGCGCCGTGCTCACGAAGAGCACGAGTAGTGCGACGACGACGATGAGATAGATCGCGAGCCCCTTGCGGACGCGCAGCCATTCGACGTAGACCATCATGCGTCTCCGGAGGGCATGCCGTCGGAGACGGCACCGAGGAAGATATCTTCGAGCGAGAGGTCGACGACCTCGAGGCTGCGCGGGGAGAGAACGGCGACGTCGCGCGCGATCCGTTCGCTCGCGCCGTTCGTGTAGACGCGCAGCATCCGGCCGCCGCGCTCGATCCGCCGTACGGCGGGATCCGCTTCGAGCGCCGGCAGCTCCGGAACGACGTGATCGAACGTCGCGACCACGATCTTCTCATCGCCCTTGAGCGCGTCGATGTCGCCCGCGAGGACGAGTTCTCCGCGCCGCAGGATCGCGATCCGGTCGGCCGCGCGCTCGACCTGGCCGATCTGATGCGACGAGAAGAGCACGCTCGCTCCGCCGGCCGCCGCCTCGATGATCAGGTCGAGCACCATGCGTTGAAAGACCGGATCGAGGCCGCTCGCCGGTTCGTCGAGCACGAGGATACGCGGCCGGATCGCGAAGGCGAGCACGAGCGCGAGCGCGGTATGCTGCCCCTTCGAGAGATGCCGCACCGTCTTGCGCGGATCGAGCGAGAAGTGTTCGAGCAGCGTTCGCGCGCGCGCCGGATCGTAGGCCGCATGCGTACGGCGCGTCATCTCGACGTGCTGCCCGACGGTCATCCATTCGTAGAGTGCGGGCCGCTCCGGGACGTAGCTGATCCGCTCGAACGCCTCCGGCCGCAGCGGCGCCCCTTCGAAGAGGACGGTTCCGCTCGTCGGCCGCGTGAGGCCGAGCAGGCACTTGAAGGCCGTCGATTTCCCCGCACCGTTGGGACCGAGTAATCCGCAGACGGAGCCTTCTTCGACGGCGAGCGAGAGCGATGCTAAAGCAACGTAGTTTCCGTAGCGCTTCGAAAGGCGCTCGAGGACGATCGGGATCACGATTTCTCCTCCGCGGCTGCGGGGAACCAGCGGTCGAGCGATTCGAGGAAGACGGCGTGGACCGCGTCGCGCGCGAGCCCGTAACTCCGCGCCGCCCGGACCGCCTCGTCGAGCGCGCCGCGCGCGACGTCGGTCGCGGCGCGTTTTGCCTCGCGCGCGCCCGCGCTCGGAGCGACGAACGAGCCGCGGCCCGGGCTCGTCGCGATGATGCCGTCGCGCTCGAGATCGCGATAGGCTCGCGCGACCGTATTGGGGTTGATCGTCAGATCGAGTGCGAGCGCTTTCACGGTCGGCAAGCGGTCGCCCGCGGCGAGGACCTCGAGCGCGACCGCGCGCTTCACCTGTTCGACGAGCTGGGCGTAGAGGGGGACGCCGCTGCGCGCGTCGACGCTGAAGATCGCGGCCACGCGGTTAGCGGCGGATGCCCCGGCCGCCGAAGCTCGGATCGGTACGCGGCGCCGGGACGACCGTGCGACGGCGGCCGCCGCCCGTCTCGGGGCGGATGTGAGGCGAGGCGGATTCGATATCGGAGATCATGATCGCTCCTCCGGCTCCGGCGGCCATAGCGTCCGCGCGAGCGCCGACGACGGTGAACGTTCCGTCGCGTTAGGTACCGACGTACCGTCGTACTAACGTACTAATACGATAAGACGTCACGATGCCGGTGTCAAGTCTCGGCACGTAGAGGCGGAGCGCCGCTCGCGGGTACGGCCGTAGCATGCCTCCCGTTTCGCGTATCACGCCAAAGCCGGGCCAAGAATCGGTCTGGGATTATCCCCGCCCGCCGCGCTTGGAACGCGCGCCGCAGCGCTTGCGCGTCGTCTTCAACGGCCGCACCGTCGCCGATACCACGGACGGCTGGCGCGTGCTCGAGACGAGCCATCCGCCCGTCTTCTACGTGCCGCGACGCGATATCGACGCGCGTGCGATCGTCCCGGGCGCGGGGTCGAGCTTCTGCGAATTTAAGGGCCGCGCGATCTATCACGATGCGATCGTCGACGGCATGCGCGCGGAGCGCGTCGCGTGGTCGTATCCCGTCCCGTCCGACGCATTCGCCGCCATCGCGAACCATCTCGCGTTCTATGCCTCGCGCGTCGACGCGTGTTACGTCGACGACGAGCGGGTTGACGCGCAGGCCGG
>CAZZZK010000248.1:0-4031 GCA_964658555.1 Vulcanimicrobiota bacterium
ACCGAGAAACATGTTTTGGGCGACCGAGAGATCGTCGACGAGCGCGAGATCTTGATAGACCGTCTCGATTCCGAGCGCGCGGGCTTGCGTCGGCGAGCCGATCACGATCGGCGTGCCTTCCCAACTCAGCCGACCCGTCGTCGGCTGATGGAACCCCGAGAGGACTTTGATGAACGTCGATTTGCCGGCGCCGTTGTCGCCGACGAGGCCGAGCACTTCGCCGCGCGCGAGCGAGAGATCGAGGCCGCGCAACACGGTCGTCGGCCCGTAGCTCTTCGTGACGCGTTCGGCGCGCATGAGTTCGGGCGCATCCGGCGCGAGCGGCGCGACGACGGCGCCGCTCACGTGCGGCGGTTCCGGAGCGCGATCGCTTTGAGTTTGATGTTGAGCACCATCGCACCGACGATCGCGAGACCGAGCGGAACGTCCGAGAAGCCGGCTTGCGCGCCGACGAGCGGGAGGCCGTCGTTGAGCGACGCGACGACGAAGGCGCCGAGTAGGGCGCCGAGCACGGTGCCGGAGCCGCCGAAGAGCGACGTGCCCCCGATGACGGCCGCCGCGATCGCGTAGAGCGTCAGCGTGTTGTCGCCCGCCGAGGGATCGATCGAACCGCTCGCACACGATTCGACGATGCCTGCGAAGCCCGCGAGGACCGCCATGATCACGAAGTTCAGGATCTTCGTCTTCTGCGTGCGGATACCGATCTCGCGCGCGCCGAGGAGATTGCTCCCGACGGCGATCGTGTGCAGTCCGAAGCGCGTGCGGCGCAGGACGACGGTGAACGCGAAGACGGCGGCGAGGAGCCAGCCGAACGGCGCGTACGGCCCGAGGCCGCCGACGGCTTGCTGCCCCGAGCCGAGCGCGACGTTGACGAAGCTCGGCGGCGTCGGAACGGGCTGGCTGTGACTGAGCGTGAGCGTCGCGCCGTTGAGCAGGAAGAGCATGCCGAGCGTCGCGATGAGCGAGGGCACGCCGAGGCGCACGGTGATCAGCCCGTTCACCCAGCCGATGACGCCGGCGGCCACGAGCGCGAGGACGATCGCGATCGGAAACGGCACGCCCGCGGTCGAGATCCAGTACGCGATGAACGGCGTCGTCGAATAGATCTTCGCGGCCGAGAGATCGATCTCGCCCGTGATCATCAGCAGCGCCTCGCCGACGGCGAGGAATCCGTACTGCGCGGTACTCGCGAGCAACACGGGGACTTCGGTCGTGAGGAACGCGCCGTTGAGGATCTCGAAGACGAGCGCGATGATGATCGCGACGAGCGCGATCCCCGTCTCGGGATACCGCGACGCGATGCGCACGATCGACGAGAACGATGCCTTTCCTGGCCCCTTCGGCGCGGGCTCCGCCGGGGCGGCCGTCACCGGAGCGCTCAGGACTTCCCTTCGAAGCGACTGCTCGTCGCGAGATACGCACCGACGTTGTCCTTCGTGACGAACTTCAGTCCCGTATCGATATCGGCCGGCGACATGAGCGTCTTCGATTTCTGATAGAGGAACATCTCGAGCACCGGATAGTAGCCCTGCAGATACGGCTGCTGATCGATCGCGAACCCGAGATCGCCGCTCTGGATCGCCGTCAGCGAACCCGGCAGCAGATCGTATCCGCCGGTCGCGATCTTCTTCTGCGCGAAGCCGTACTTTTTCGACGCGATTCCGATGCCTTCGGTCGTCCCGCCGTCGACCGCGAACATGCCGTTCACGTTACGATGGCCGAGATAATACGACTCGACGGTCGAATGCTCTTGGGCGACGAGCGCGCCCGAGGCGACCTGCTCGTAGGTGATGCCCTTCCCGGATTTCTTGATGGTATCGATCGCGCCGTCGATGCGCGGCTGGATGTTGAGCGAGCCGGGCGTCGCGATGAAGAGCGCGACGTGGCCGCCCTGCGGCACCGCATCAACGATCTTCTGGCCCATCTTCTGCCCCGAAACGAAGAGATCTTGGCCGACGTACGCCATGCGCGTGTCCTTGCTGCCGGGCGGCGCGTCGGCGTTGTACGCGACGACGGGGATGCCGGCCGCGATCGCCTGCGCGATCGGCGCGTCGAAGGCGTGCGCGTCGACGATGCAGACCGCGATGCCGTCGACCTTATTATTGATCGCCGACTGCACGGCGCGAACCATCTCGCTGACGTTGCTGTTCTGCGAACCCGTCCAGAGATACGAACATCCCAGGAGCGAACAAGCATCGGCGGCGCCGTACTGCGTCGCGGTGAAGAACGGATTCGTCGTCACGTGGTTGACGAAGGCGAACTTGTAATTCGCCGCCGCACCACCGCCCCCGGCGCCGGCTCCGCGATTGCACGCGGCGAGTACCGCCGCGAGGCCGGCGCCTCCGCCGATGAGCGCCGATCGGCGAGTCGGGCCGCCGAGATCGCGCGCGGGCGCATCGAGTCGTGAACGAATCATCTCATCCCCATCCGACGATAACGGCCGCATGCAACGAAGGCGACCGGGCCGGTCCACGAAGCGCGGCGCGCAATTTCTGCCCATCCGGGCAGAAACCAAACGGAAAGCGCTTCCAACGGCCTCGGAAACTGTAAAGGATTACTCGAACGGCGTCAATGCCCCGATCGATGCCGTTCGAACGACGCGTCGTGCGCCCGAGACGATTCGAACGTCCATCTAAGGCTTAGGAGTCCCCCGCTCTATCCTTTGAGCTACGGGCGCGCACGCGAAGCGCGCTTTCGCCGCCCGGCGCCGCGAACGCTTCCGAGGCCGCACCGTCGTTCGAAGGCTCCCTTCGAAAACGTACGGTCATTTTGCATTGCGGACGCCGACGTCGTTCGGCGCGGCGGCGGAGAGGTCGTCTCGAAACCGGTACCGGAACTAGCCTCGAAACACGTCGGCGGCGTTACGTCGACGTGAAGCGGAGCGCAAAGGTGACGGATAACGGGCGGCAGCGCGGCGCGTACACGCGGCGCATTCTTTGGTCGGTACTCGCGTCGCTCGCACTCAACGCGCTGCTGCTCGTCGCCTATCCGTATCTCGCGTTTCGCCCGAGCGAATCGAAACAGCGGACGGCCGTCGTCGCGGTGCTCCACCTCGAGCGCCGCCGGCCGACGCCGCGACCGACCGCTCCCCCGAGGCGTCCGCCGCCGCGACGGCCGGCGGTCGTGCACACGCCCGTCCCCGCCACGCCGAAACCCGTCGCCCGCATCACGCCGCCGCCGCGTCGCCGGCCCGCAGCCGCCCCTCCGAAACGGGCGCATATCGTTCGGGCACCGCACGTGAAGGCGATGCGCGACGGCTCGGGCGCGCCGTCGATGTCGTTCAAACACAATCAGAGCGTCGCGCTCAAGATGCCGCTGCGCTACGACACGCAGGATCTCGCGAACGGCGCGGCTTCCGACATCTCGAAGTACGTCGATTTCTCGAAAGCGAAAGGCGCGTTCGTGCCGCAAGTGTGGCTCGTCCACCTCAACGTTTCGTATCTGAGCGGGCCCAAACTGCAGGACGCGGTTCACGACATCGTCGCGAGCCTCGCGCCCGACGGAGCGAAGATCACCGCGAGCAAGCCGCAACGCGTCTGTCACGGAAAGTATCCGGCCTGGTTCCTATCGTACGCGCAGCCGACGCAAGACCTTCCGGGACAATACGAGAGCATTCTCTTCGTCGAGGGCGACACGATGTATCGCGTGATGTATTCGCGCCCGCTCGGTCAACCCGAGGATCCGGAAACGCGCGCGTCGATGAACGCGCTCTGCCCGACGTGACGATCGCCGATAGAAGAAACGCTCGCGGATTCTAGGCTTCGCGGCGGATCCGAACGGAGCGTTCGAGCCGTCGAGGCGACGTTCGGCCGGGCGAAGAGGCGAAGATAAGAAAACCCGGGCGAGGGCCCGGGTTGGAATCGTGGAGCCCTCGACGGGGATTGAACCCGTGGCCTCGTCATTACCAATGACGTGCTCTACCGCTGAGCTACAAGGGCGTTCCGATGTAGTTTTCGGCGAGCGGGCGGCGGGAATCGAACCCGCGACTCTTGCTTGGAAGGCAAGGGCATTACCATTATGCAACGCCCGCG
>CAZZZK010000249.1:0-4003 GCA_964658555.1 Vulcanimicrobiota bacterium
CGCGCGCAGCCGCTCGCTCGCGGCCGCGCGCGCGGGCGCGTCGTCCGCGTACGCGGCGATGCGGCGCGCGACCTCGCCCGGCATCAGCGTCCCGCGCAGTTCCGGCATCACGAAGGCGTCGCAATCGATGTTCGGCTGTGCCGTGTACGTGAAGCGCCGCTCGACCGCGATCACCATCGCGCGCTTGAGTGCGATCCCGATGCCCGGGATGCGATCGACGTACTGCAGCACGCCGTTGATCACCGCGACTTCGGGCGCATTCATCGGCACGGTCACGATCGCGGGGACGCCGAGCGCCGCGAGTTCGATGCACTTCGTGCCCGGCAGCGTCACCGCGAAGAGCGCCCGCGACGCGTGGCGCATCGCATCGCGAACGACGGGGAACGGGGCGCCGCCGCGATCGGAGACGAGCCCGAGCCCGCCGCCGAGCGGCACGACGCGGCCGCGCGACGACCACGCATTGCGATGGCCGCCCGCCGCGAGCACGCGCGCGAGTTCGTTCTCCGTCGTGAACGGCGAGATCGCGAACGCGACGCGCAGGTCGGGCCGGATCGCGCGCAGCCGAACGGCCGCCTCGAGATACATCGGGACCATGTTCGCGAGCTCGAGCCTGCGCGTGCCCGGCATCATGAGGATCGCGCCGGGGGCGAGGTCGGCATCGGCGCCGCTCGGTGCGTAGTTTCCGGCGGCCTCGCCGAGCGCGCCGTCGATCGCGAGGTTGCCGACGACGGCGACGCGCCGTGCCGGGACGCGCGCGCGCTCGAGATCGGCCGCGTTCCCCGCATCGACCGCGTACGCGAGATCGATCTTCTTCGCGAGGCCCGGCCGCGCGAACTTATACGTCCGCAGCAGACCGCCGAGGCGCGCGCGAACGCGCTCCGCGTGCAGCAGATCGCCGCCGAGATACTGCACGACGTCCGCCGCGCGGGGCGCGTCCGCGGACTCGCGGCCGAGTGCGAACCGCACGTAGTCGCCGCCCGCGATCGCGCGCACGCCCGGAAAGAGCCGCCGCGCGACGCCCGCTTCGCGCCCCGTCGCGTAGTCGTCGGGGACGAAGAAGAGCGAGATCTCCGTCTCGGGCGCGAGCCGGAGCAGCGCCGCGACGAGCGGCCGGACCCAGCCCGCGAACTCCCCCGGTCCGTTCGCGGTGATCGCTATGCGCACGCGAAACCGCCGGCGCGGCGCCCGACGTGCGGCGTCACGCGCCGTATCGGCGCCGGATCTCCGCGACGAGATCGGTCGTGCTGCGGCCCGAAAGATGCGGCGCGAGCCGGATCTCGCCGCCGTGCCGCAGGACGACCACGCGCTCGGGCAGGTCTTCGATGCGGTACTGCGCGCTCTTCACGTGGACGTCCGGCCGCAGGCGATCCAGGAGCACCTCGGGCGTACGCTCGCCGAATCCCACGACGGCATCGACGCTGCGCAGCCCCGCCACGACGGCGGCGCGATCGGCGAAGGGGACGAGCGGGCGTTCCGGGCCCTTGAGCGCGCGCACGGAGGCGTCTTCGTTGAGACCGAGCACCAGCACGTCGCCCTGCGCGCGCGCCCACGCGAGATATTCGACGTGACCCGCGTGCACGAGATCGAAGACCCCGTTCGTGAACACGACGCGCTTCCCGCGCGCGCGGTGCGCCTCGCGAAAGGCGACCGCCTCGTCCGGCAGCGCGAAGACGGGAGCGGAGAAATCCTCAGCCACGGGCGCCCTGCTCGACGAGATCGACGATCTCTTCGGGCGATGCGGTCGCCGTGCCGAGCTTCTCGACGACGGCGCCCGCGGCGTAGTTCGCGAGTTGCACGGCGAGCGGTCCCGGGGCGCCCGCCGCGAGCGCGGCCGTGAGCACCGCGATCACCGTATCGCCCGCGCCGCTGACGTCGAAGACGCTGCGCGCTACGGCGGGCATCCGGACGCGCGCGCCCGCCCGATCGAAATACGCCATGCCCTTCTCGCTGCGCGTCACGACGACGTAGCGGCTGCCGAGGCGTTCCAGAAGCGCCGCGCCCGCGCGATCGAGCGAGGCGTCGTCGACGATCGCGATCCCGGTCGCGTCCGTCGCCTCGCCCGCGTTCGGTGCGACGCACGTGACGCCGGCGAAGAGATCGATGTTGCCGGGCTTCGGGTCGGCCGTCACGATCGGCGCGACGGCGGCCGCTTCGACGAGATCGCGCGAGAGCAGGCCCTTCGCGTAATCCGAGAGCACGACGGCGTCGTGGCCGGCCGCGAGCTTCGAGACGAGCGCGCAGACGCGCGCGCGGTCGCTCGGCGCGAGCGGTGCCGAGGATTCCCAATCGGCGCGAACGACCTGCTGGTTGTGGGCGACGATGCGCGTCTTGCGGGTCGTCGGCCGGTCGTCGAGGACGATCGTCGCGGTGCGATCGACGCCGATCGCGTCGAAGAGTCCGAGCGCCCGCCGCCCTTCGGAATCGTCGCCGATCGCGCCCGCGAACGAGACGCGCGCGCCGATCGCGCGCAGGTTGCTCGCGACGTTCCCCGCACCGCCGAGGGTAAAGCTATGGTCGTGAACTTTTACGACGGGAACGGGCGCCTCGGGCGAGATCCGCGTGACGCGGCCCCACACCCACTCGTCGATCATGAGATCGCCGACGACGAGCACGCGCACGTCGCGGATCCGTTCGAAGAGCGCGCGCGCGTTCGTCGCGAGTAACGTCTCAGGCACGCACGCGCTCCAAGAAGAACGCGACGCCCTCGCGCAGCGTCCGCGCGCGATGCAGGGGCTCGGGCCCCTCGTACGGTTCGAACGCGTTGACGAGGATGCCGTCGATCCCGGCGTTGTGCGCGAGGGCGATGTCGCCCGCGCGATCGCCGAAGACGACGCTCCGTCCGAGATCGATGTCGCGCTCGCGGACGGCGCGCTCGATCATCCCCGTGCTCGGCTTGCGGCAATCGCAGCCGGCGAGGTGCGAACAGAAATAGAACGCGTCGAGCGACGCGCCGCGCACCGCGAGCTCGTCCGCGAGCGCGCGGTTGACGTTCACCACGTCGGGCTCGCCGAAGAGCCCGCGCGCGACGCCCGATTGATTGGTGACGACGATGCGTTCGTAGCCGGCGGCCGCGAGCGCGACGAGCGCCTCCGCGACGCCGTCGAGCAGCCGGACGCGTGCGGGATCGCCGATGTATCCCGAGTCTTCCATCAACGTGCCGTCGCGATCGAGAAACGCCGCGGGCTTAGCGATGGCACGATTCCGGGAACATCCGCTGCTCGACGAGATCGCAGATGATGTGGCCGAGCGTGATGTGGATCTCTTGCACGAGCGCCGCGTGTCCGTCGGGCCCGACGAGGGCGACGTCGGCGAGCGCCGCGATCTTCCCGCCGCCGTTCCCGCTGAACGCGATCGCGGTCGCGCCCGTGCGGCGCGCGGCTTCGAGCGCGCGGACGACGTTCGGCGAGTTGCCGCTCGTCGAGATTCCGACGACGATATCGCCCGGCCCCGCGAACGCCTCGATCTGACGCGCGAAGACGTACTCGTAGCCGTAATCGTTGCCGATCGCCGTCATCGTCGACGAGTTCGTGGAGAGCGCTTCGGACGGCAGCGACGGGCGCTCGCGCAGGTAGCGCGCGGCGAACTCCGATGCGAGGTGCTGCGCGTCGGCGGCGCTCCCGCCGTTCCCGCACCACAGCACCTTGTGTCCGGTTCGAAACGCCTGCTCGATCCGCATCGCGATCTCCCCGACGACCGCTTCGTAGCGATCGCCGTCGAGCAGCCCGCGGCGATCTTCGATGAGCTCGCGGTAGCCGCGCGGTGCGTGGAAGACGGTCAGGGTTCGATCCAAAACAATTCCTCTCCGAGCGAGACGAGCGCGCCGTTCTCCGGCAAGATTCGCCGTACGACGCCGCGATGATCGCTCGTGATCTCGTTCATCAGCTTCATCGCTTCGAGGATGCAGAGCACTTGTCCGACTTCGACGTGATCGCCGACCTCGACGAAGGCCTCCGTCCCGGGCGACGCGGAGCGGTAGAAGACGCCGATGATCGGCGCGGTCACC
>CAZZZK010000250.1:0-1219 GCA_964658555.1 Vulcanimicrobiota bacterium
ACGGAGGACCGGGGATCCCGGAAAGATCGAGGGCACGGATCCTCGCGCTCGCGATCGCGTGGCGCGCCGTAGAGCGCTGCGGAGGGCGTATCCGCCTCGAGGACGGTCGCCCCGGCCGCACGACGTTCGCCCTCGCGGTGCCGCTCGCGCCGAACTGCTCCGAGATTTCCGAAAATTTAGCTGTGATGTAAAATCCCAGGAAATCACCAGATAACTCCCTATTATCGGGTATAACGAATAGTGATGTAACACGTAATATCACGGGCTCCGTCCGCTACCGCGAGCGGGATCGCGGCTTTCGGAAAGGTCGTCGGCCATGACTTCGCGAGTCGTTTCTCAAGTCGATCGCGCCTATGCGTATCTCCAGGATCGCATCTTGAGCGGCACGCTGCTTCCCGGCAGCCGGATCGAAATCGACGAGATCATGGAGGCGCTCGCCATCAGCCGGCAACCGATTCGCGACGCGATCAACCGGCTGTCGTTCGAATCGTTCGTCGAGGTCATCCCGCAGGTCGGTTGCGTCGTCGCTCGCTGGAGCGCGCCCGAGCGCCTGGACGTCCTGCACGTGAACGCGGTCGTCGAAGCCGAGATCTGCGCGCTCTCGGCCGAGCGGCGGTCGGAACGCGACCTGCGCGAACTCGCGTCGCTGCATTATCAGATCGAGGTCTTTCTCGACGACGAGGCGGGGCCGCCGGACGAGGACGCGGCGACGTACCGCGATCTCAATCGCCGCTTTCACGGCGCGCTCTTCAGGAGCATCGGTTCGCCGTCGCTCGAAGCCGTCGCCAATTCGTTTCTCAACCGCTGCGATTTCGCCGTCTCCTCGAATCGCCGCGAACGTGCGGAGCGGCCGCTCGCGCCCGAGGAACGGCTGTCGCAGCGGGCGTTCTATCGATTCGACAATCGCGGGCATCGGGCGATTCTCGACGCGATCGAGCGGGGCGATCCGAACGAAGCACGATCGGCCTGCAAGCGGCACAACGACGAACTGGTCTCGCACGCGACATAACCCGTCGCATATGAAGTGCGCGAGCGCACAGCGTTTCGGGCGATCGCGGGTGTAGCATCGGATGCGAGCTGACGATGATTCTCACAATCACGTCGCTAGGAGAACGTTCCGTGCTCGAAAGCCTCACGACGACCGAGACGTTCCTGCAGCCGGCACGTTCGCACGCGCGCGGCTCGGCGCGGCGTTAAAGTTCGTGCCCTATCCGGTGCT
>CAZZZK010000250.1:1229-1488 GCA_964658555.1 Vulcanimicrobiota bacterium
ATCGCACCCGCGGATGCGGAACTCGTCCTCGGCGAATTGATCGGCAACGTCGTACGTTACGCACCCGGCCCGGGATACGTCGAGATCGAGTGGTTCCGCGATTCGGTGACGATCGACGTCGTCGACTCCGGCCCGGGCTTCACGTTCGAACCGTCGCTTCCGGCGGATCCGTTCGCGGAGACGGGCCGCGGTCTCTATCTCGTCCGGGCCTATTCGCGCGCGTTCTCCGTCGAAGCACTGCCCGCCGGGGGGACGCGGG
>CAZZZK010000250.1:1503-3993 GCA_964658555.1 Vulcanimicrobiota bacterium
AGCGCGCTAGCGCAACGCGGTCGCGGCGCTCGTCTCGAGCGGCGGCTCGCCCGCGCGTTCGCGCGCTCGTGCGAGCACCGCGTCGGAATCGGCATCCGGCGGGAAGAGCCGCTCCGTCGCGACGCGGATGATTCCGGCGATCGGGATGGAGAGCAGCGCGCCGAGGATACCGAACGCCTCGCTTCCGACGAGCAGCGCGACGAACACCACGAGCGGCGTCACGCCGACGGTCCGCGCGTTTACGAGCGGATTGAGGACGTTCTGCTGGACGCCTAAGAGGACGGCGTAGAGCGCGAGAACGATCAGCATCTTCACGACGCCGACGGTGAAGAACGCGATCGCCACCACGGGAAGGACGGCCACCACGGGTCCGACGAGGGGGACGATGCTCACGATCCCCGCGAGCAGCCCGATCAGGATCGCGTACGGAACGCCGACTCCGTAGAGGATGACCGTGCCGACGATCGAGACGCCGATCGCGAGCAGGACTTGTCCGCGAACGAAGCCGCCGATCACGCCGTCGACGTCGTGCATGAACGCGGCGGCGCCGGCTCGATGGGCGCGCGGGACGATCCGGACGCCGAAGCGCTGGATCGGCACCAGGTCGCCGATGATCATGAACGTCAGCCCGAGGACGAGGAAGACGTTGACGATGGCGGTCGTCGTGCCGCTCACGATCGCGAGGGCGTGCGACCCGAAGCCGCTCGCGATCCCGCCGACGAGCGCGCCCGCCTTTCCGGCGTTGCTCGCGAGCGTGTCCCGGACGCCGCTCGGCAACCGCCCGAGCAGCGGCGAGTGCGTCGGATCCGCGATCTGCGCCTGCGTCGAACGCACGATCTCCGGGAAATTCTTCGCGAGATCGGCCGCCTGCGTCGCGACGGCCGGCTCGAGCCACGCGACCGCGCCGATGACGGCCACGCCGAGAACGACGTACACGATGACGGCCGCGATGGCGATCGGCACGCCTCGCGACGCGAGCCATTTGATCGGCGGATAGACGACGTACGCGAACAGCACCGAGAAGATGATGACGATCATCGTGTTGTGCACGCGATCGAACACGTTCGTGACCATCCACAGCGCCGCGCCGCCCGCGACGACGAGCGCCGCGATCAACAGGGCCCGAACGAGCCGCCGCGTTACGACATCGGAAAACGGCGATCGCTCGTTGATCATGGACGGCTCTTGCCCGAAACGGCGGAATTCACTCCGCCGCACGGCCCGCGCCGCATACGTTGACCGCCCGAACGACGACGCGTAGGATCGAGCGATGCGCCTCGCGCGTCGCCGTCGTCTCGCGTGATCTTCGATGCGCTCGTGGCCGCCTATCTCGCGCGGCACGCCCCGAGAGCGCTCCTCGGCGTCCTCGCGATCGCGCTCGGCGTCGCGAGCGTGCTCGCGGCCGATATCGGTTCCGCGAACGCGATCCGCGCCGCACGCGCCGGACTCGCCGCGCTCGGGAGCGACGCGCAGATCGTCGTCGACGCACCCGGCCGCGGCGTATCGCCGGCCGAGGCGTCCGCACTCGCAGCGATGCCGGGGATCCTCGCCGTGCGGCCCGCCGTCGTGCGCGCCGCCGACGCGGGCGACGAATCGGTGCGACTGGTCGGCGTCGATACGCTGCAGCCGTTTCCCGGCTCGCGCGCGCTGCGGGCCTTCGCGCCCGGGCCGTTCTCGGCGCCGGGTCGGCTCGAACGGGATCTCGTCGCTCGCGGAGGCGCCGTCTTCTCGGCGGGGCTCGCGAGGCGGCTGCACCTTCGCGCCGGGTCGCGCCTCGCGGTGCGAACGGCGAGCGGACCGCTCCAGCTCCGCGTCGCCGCGATCTTCGAGCGAACGCCCGCGGCGCTCGATCCGCAGACGATCCTCGTCGACGTGGCCGCGCTCGAAAACGGCCCGGGCGGGCCGCGCTTCGACCGGCTCGACGTGGTCGTTCTCGAGGGGGACGTCGCGGGACGGCGCGCCGCGATCGCGCGGGCGCTCGGGCCGGGTCTGCGCGTCGAGCTCGCGGCGGAGCGTTTGCGGAGCTTCGCCCTCGCCGGCCGCGGGCTCGCGTTCGATCTGCGCGTCCTCTCCGCATTCGCGCTCCTGGTCGGCGGGCTCGTGACGGTCGACGCCGTCGCGAATTCCGTCCGCGCGCGCCGCCCGCAGATCGCCGTGCTGCGGATGCTCGGGGCGAGCCGCGCGTCGATCGCACGGGCGTTCGCGACCGAAGCGCTGCTCGTCGGCACGACGGGATCGCTCGCGGGCGTCGTGCTGGGCGCGGCGCTCGCACTGCGCTCGAGCGGGCCGGACGCGGCCGACGTCGCTTTCGAAAACGTGATGCTCGCCGTCCGCGACGGGATCGCCGGGATCGCGGTCACGGCCGCCGCGGCGTTTCTCCCCGCGCTGCAAGGCGCCGCCGTCCCGCCCGCCTTCGCCCTTCGCGACGAGCCGCCGAAGCCGGGCGCGGGCGTGCGGCGCTTCGCCTGCGCGGGCGGTGCGTCGCTCGCG
>CAZZZK010000251.1:0-3988 GCA_964658555.1 Vulcanimicrobiota bacterium
GTCGAGCCGCGCGACGATCGCCTCGCGCAGCTCCGCGAGTCCGGCGCCGGTCTTAGCGCTGATCGCGATCGCCTCGGGCGGCAGCGGCTCCGCGCCGGGTGCGCGCGCGTCCGCCTTGTTCGCGGCGAGGATCGTCGGCTTCTCCGCGAGCTCGAGCTCGCGCAAGATCTCTTCGACGCTCGCGCGCTGACGCGGCCAATCGGGGTTCGACGCGTCGATCACGTGCACGAGGACGTCCGCGCTCGAGAGCTCCTCGAGCGTCGCGCGAAACGCGTTCACGAGTTCTTTGGGAAGCTCCGTGATGAAGCCGACGGTATCGGCGAGCCGCACGAACCGGTCGGGTGCGAGATAGACGCGGCGAAGCGTCGGATCGAGCGTCGCGAACGGCTGGTTCGCGACGAAGGCGCCGCCCGTCGTCTCGTGCGCGAGGCGGTTGAGCAGCGACGACTTGCCGACGTTCGTGTAACCGACGAGCGCGACGAGCGGCGTCGCTCCGGCGGGCGACCGGCGCGTCTCGCGGCCGCGCCGGACGTCGTCGAGCTGACCGCGCAGGAGCGAGACGCGCGCCTGGATGCGCCGCCGGTCGACCTCGAGCTTCGTCTCGCCCGGCCCGCGCGTCCCGACGCCGCCGCCGAGCCGCGAGAGCGCGGTCTCCGAACCGATGAGATTGGACTGCCGGTAGCGCAGCTGCGCGAGCTCGACTTGCAGTTGCCCTTCGCGGCTGCGCGCGCGCTGCGCGAAGATGTCGAGGATCACCATCGTGCGATCGACGATCGGCAGCGGCACGATCTTCTCGAGGTTCGTTCGCTGCCGCGGACGCAGATCGTTGAAGACGAAGACCTTCGTCGCGGCGAGCTCTTCGGCGAGCGCGACGATCTCGTGCGCCTTGCCGCTGCCGAGGAGCGTCGCGGGATCGACGCGATCGAGCCGCTGCACGAGCCGTCCGGCGAGCGTCGCGCCCGCTGCGACGATCAGCGCTTCGAATTCGGCGAGCTCGGGCTCGAGCGGACGTTTGGGATCGCGCAGGTCGACCGCGACGACGAGCGCACGCTCGGTCGCGGCGGCGGTCGTATGGGTCACGCCGCGTCTCCGTTCTCGAGCGCCCGTTCCATACGGCGGTCGGGGACGAACCACATCGTCGCCACCGCCACGATCGCCGCATCCGAGAGCCACGTCGCGAAGAACGCCGCGGCGGCCGCGAACGCGTAGATGACGATCGAGATGCGCCCCTTGAAATCGCTGCGCGTCTGAAGCGCGATCCCGGATTGGCGACCGTTCACGGCGATGATGCAGCCGAGGAGAATCCAATACGCGAAGGCGGCCATCAGGAGGATGCAGGCGTAGAGCGCCGTCGGGATCGCCGCCTCGTGATTCTCGCCCACCCACGACGTCGCGAACGGCACGAGCGAGAGCCAGAAGAGCAGATGCAGGTTCGCCCACATGACGCGCGCGTCGATCGCCGGGGTCGCGCGCATGAGATGATGGTGGTTGTTCCAGTAGATACCGACGTAGGCGAAGCTGATCACGTAGGCCGCGAAGACGGGCAGCACGGCGGCGAGCTCGCGCAGCGACGTCCCGTGCGGCGCCTTGATATCGAGGACGGTGATCGTGATGATCACGGCGATGACGCCGTCCGTGAACGCTTCGATCCGGCCGGTCCCGAAGGTCGCGTAGCGCGCGCGGCCCATCAGACGCCGTCGCCCGGGCTGCCGTGCAGGTGCGCGATCAGCCACGCGAGCCCGTCGACGAAGCGCGGCCCCGGCCGCACGAGGATGCCGCTGTCCGCGAGGATGTAGACGCGATGCGCGCGCACCGCGCGCAGCTCGCGCCACGGCGCGCTGCCGAGCGAGGCCGCGAGGCCGCTCGTCGCACCCGAGACGATGACGTCGGGCTGGGCGGCGAGGAGCGCCTCGTCGCTGTACGGCGCGTACGGCAAACGCACGTCGCGCGCGGCGTTGCGGCCGCCGGCGAGCGCGACGAGCCGCGCGATGTACGACGAATCGCCGATCGTGTACAGCGGCGAGAGTTCGACGACCACGAACGTCGCGGGCCGCGGACCGCGCGGCACGCGGCGCTCGAGCGCGGCCGCGCGACGCCGCAGCGACGCGATGAGCGCGCGTGCGCTCGCGTCGCGGTGCGTCAGCGCGCCGACGCGCGCGAGCGCCGAGAAGATGTCGTCGTACGCGACGTCGGAGACGAGTTCGACGTGCAGGCCCGCGCGCTGCAGGTCGCTCGTGAGCCGCGCTTGCGCGGGGATGCCGAGCACGAGATCGGGATGCAGGGCGACGATGCGTTCCGCATCGACCGAGGTGAACGACGCGACGACGGGCAGCTTCGCGGCGGCGGCGGGGAAATCGGTGTACGACGAGACGCCGACGACGTTCGGGCCCGCACCGATCGCGAAGAGATCCTCCGTGAGCGACGGGATCAGCGAGACGATCCGCATCTCACGTTCGTGCTCGCCCGCCGCTCGCGCACCCGCGGGCGCCGCGAAGACGGACGCGAGCGCGAGCGCATAGAGCGCGAGTCGGGCGGCGAGCGGCGGGGTCGTAGGCGGCGGCATCCGCGGCTCATTCGGCTCTCGCGCGGGACCCGCCCGCGCGCGGCGGGAACCGCGCGAGCGATGCTCCGCTACCTCGCGCTCGTCGTCGCGCTCGTCGCCGGGTGCGCGTTCGGCGTCTTCGTCGGCGGCTCGCCGCTCGCGCCCTCCGGGGTCTTCGCGGCGCTGCTGCATCCGCGAGCGGCGGGCGACGTCGGGCTGATCGTCTGGACGCTTCGCGTCCCGCGCGTCGCCGTGGCCGCGCTCGTCGGCGCCTCGCTCGCGACGGCGGGGTTCCTCTTGCAGGGCCTGCTGCGCAATCCGCTCGCCGACCCGTTCGTGACGGGCGTGAGCGCCGGCGCCGCCGTCGCGATCGCGATCGGCGTGGCGACCGGCGTCGCGGCCGCGATCGTCCCCGCGTTCGGATTCGTCGCTGGTCTTGGAACCGCGGTCGTCGTCGGTCTGATCGCGCGCCGCGGCCCGGGCGTCGACGCCGAACGCCTGATCCTCACGGGCTTCTCGCTCTCGGCGCTCTTCTCGGCGATCGTGACGCTCGTCGAACTCACGCATTCGCGCGAGGCGAGCGACGAGATCGTCGCGTGGCTCGCGGGTTCGATCGAAGGCCGCGGCTACGGCGACATCGTCGCGACGGCGCCCTACGCGTTCGCGGGCGTGCTCTGCGCGATCGCGGCCGTCCCCTCGCTCAACGCGATGCGGCTCGGCCCGAGCGTCGCGCGCTCCGTCGGCGTGAACGTCGCTCGCACGCAGTGGCTCGCGCTCGGCGGCGCGTCGCTGCTCGCGGCCTCGGCCGTCTCGCTCGCGGGGATCGTCGGCTTCGTCGGCCTGATCGTACCGCACGTCGCGCGACGCGTGCTCGGCAACGACGCGCGGGCGACGCTCGCCGGCTCGATCCTCATCGGCGCGACCCTCGTCCCCGTCGCGGACGCCCTCGCGCGCTCGATCGTCGCGCCGATCGAGATCCCGCTCGGCGTGCTCCTCGCGTTCGTCGGCGTCCCGAGGACGCTGCTCGCCGGGGTCGACCTCGCCCATGCCGATCCGGGCGATGTGGCGTTCGTCAAACCGATCATCGCCCGCGCCGCCGCGACGATCGCCTTCAACGAGGCGTGGATCGCGATGGGTGCGATCTTGCTGCTCTCGGTGCTGCTCGTGCCGTATCTGCGGCGCGAAGCGCGCTGAATTTTCCCCGGATAGGCCCTTGAATATCGGCCGGCGCCCGGCTACCATGCTACCATGGATGAAAACGAGCTCCGCCGCCGCGTACGGTCGGCGGCGGTTATATCCGCGCTATGACGGACCTCAAGGCGGCGCCGGCACCCGCGCTCACGAGGACCGAGGCGACGCACCGCGTTCGCGAGCTCATTCCATTCGTCCGTGATTCGGTCGCGGAGATCGAGCTCGAGCGGCGTCAGCCACAGGCGCTGATGGACC
>CAZZZK010000252.1:0-2666 GCA_964658555.1 Vulcanimicrobiota bacterium
CGGCTTATCTGCACGCCGATTCGCGCGTCGAGGGGACGGCGAACGCGCTCGACGCGTCGCTCGCCCAGCTCGAACTGAGCGACGCGCGCGCGCTCGTCCGCGACGAACGGGCGACGTTCGAAGAGTGGCAGACGACGATCACGCGCTACGGCTTGACGCTGCAGGGGCGCGAGTACCTCATGCGCGTCGGGGCGCTCAGCGACCGGCTGACCTCGCAGATCCGCGACGACGACGACCAGCTCGGCGCCTCGATCGACGTCGCCGCGACCGCGGCCGACGAGAGCCAGCAACGGCTCCTCGGGCAGATCTTGCTCGGCAACATCCTGCTCGTGGGGTCGATCGCGGTCGTCATCGGCGTCCTTCTCGAAGGCCGGCTGAAAGCGGAACGCCGCAGCAGCGAACAATCCGCGCTCTACGAGCGCGAGAAGCACGTCGCGAGCTCGCTCCAGCAAGCGTTTCTCCAACAGCCGCTGCCGTCGGCCGAAGGGGTCGCGCTCAATTCCGTGTACGTGCCCGCCGCTGCGGAGCGCGAGATCGGTGGCGATTGGTACGAGGCGTTCGCGCTCCGCGACGGGCGGCTGTTCGTTCTGATCGGTGACGTCGCCGGACACGGGCTCGAGGCCGCGGTCGTGATGAACCGCGCGCGGCAGGCGCTCGTGAACGCCGCCGTCTCCGAAGACGACCCCGCGACGATCCTCTCTCGTGCGAACGCCGCGATCGCCGCGCAGGGCGCCCGGATGGTGACGGCCGCGTGCGCCGTCTACGATCCGCGCTCGGGCGGCCTGGCGTACGCGACCGCGGGCCATCCCGCGCCGATCGTCGCGGAGCGCGGACGATTCCCCGTGATCTTACCGGCCGGCGGGCCGCCGCTCGGCATCTTCGAAGAGATCGTCCTGCAGACCGATCACTCCACGGTCGGCGAAGGGGCCTTGATCGTGCTCCACACGGACGGTCTGATCGAAGACGGCCAGAACGTCATCGAGGGGCAGCGCGTCCTGCTCGACGCGATCCAGAAGCATCGCGATTCGGCCGACCCCGCGGGCGACATCTACCGCGAGATCTTCGGCGAGAGCCGCCCGCGAGACGACGTCGCGATCGTGGCCTTGACCGTCCTGCCGGCGGCCGTCGCGGCGGGTCGGTGAGGGCACCCGATCGGCGAAATCGCGGGCTCCAAGCACGCTCTCAGGACGGCCGCGAGGTAGGTAGGGTACAACGGAACGAATCTCTCATCGCTTTGGCCGTGAGGCGTGAAAGACTGACCCACATGTCGAGCCCAGATACGGCGTACGGCCGATCGACGAACGCATGATCTCACGCGTCGAAGACACGCAGGCGGGCCGCCGGCGTCGATTCTCGCTCTCGGGATCGTTTCTCGTTCACGCGCTCCTGATCGCGCTCTTCGCGGTCGTCGCGCCGCTGTTCGTCCATCCGGAGAAACGCGAACGGGCGTCGTCGCCCGAGGTCATCACGATCACCCGCCGCGACGCGATCCCGGCGCCCAAGCCGCCGCCGATCCCGCGCGTCGTCGCGAAGCAGGCGCCGGCCGCTAAGCCCGCCGTGGTGGCGCGGACCGAGCCCCTCCCCGTGAAGAAGACGGCTCCCGCGCGGCCGCGGACCGAACCGAAGCAGGCCGCCGCACCCGTCGTGGCGCGCGTCGTCCCGAAGATCGTGCAGAAGCCCGTCCGCAAGGCGCACCCGGTCGCGGCCGAGCGGCCGGTGGCCCTCGCGCCGCATCAGTCGCCTGTGACGAGCGGCGCGGCGACGACCGGTTCGACCCTCTCGCAGACGCGCATCTCGCAGATCCAGAACGATCTCTCGAAGGCGATCGCGGCGCAGAAATCGACGATCGATCCGCTCAAGGTCCCGCCGTCGACGGTCGCCTCGACCATGAAATCGTACGGTCCCGCGACGGACGCCTTCCAAGTCGGCGACTCGCGGACGCATCACGGTCTGTGCGACCCGGTCAAAGACTGGACGGCCGACGGCTACGACTATTACTACGTCGTCTGCAACGTGAAGTTCTCGGACGGATCGATGGCGCGTCAATCCGTCCCGTGGCCGGTGCGCTTCGTCCCGACGGACGATCCGTTCAACGGAACCTCGGGCCGCGACATGGCGCTCGCGATGCCGCTGCCGGGGTGGCACGCCGAATCGGGTCAGTACATCTCGAAAGAATTACGCGAATACGCGAAGGATCACGGCGTGACGCTCTGATCGTACGCGAGCCGGCGGCTCGCGACGCAGAAGACGGGCCGGAGATGCAGGCGCGGCAGCAGCCGCGCGGCGTTCGGAATCCACAGGATCGCATCGCCGTGTTGGGCGCCGAGCACCGCCGCGAGTTGCGCCTGCGTCACGCGGCCGTCCCGCTCGAAGAGACGCCGTACGTACGGGCGCGCGGGCGGCGTCACGTCGGTGCGCGACCCGAAGAACGGATTGCCGTCCGCGGTGCGGTAGACGAATCCGACGACCGGTTTGCCCGGAGCGTCCGTCGCGACGAGCGTATCGATCCGGCGCACGACGTGGGCCGAGGCGGGACCGGACGGCTGCGGCGGGCTCGCGACCCCACCGAGGCGGAGATACGAATCGAGACACCCGCCGTCCGTGCGGGCGAGCGACGCGGCGGTGGTTACGCCGAGGATGGCAAGCGAAGCGAACACGACGTCTCC
>CAZZZK010000252.1:2676-3986 GCA_964658555.1 Vulcanimicrobiota bacterium
CGAGCGATTCGCAAGCGAGCGATCCCGACGCACGTTTCGGCGCGACGACGGGTCATCGCTAGAGTTCGAACGTCGAGGGCGGCAGGGCCGGGTCGATCACGTAGTCGGTGAACGACTCGCGCTCGACGAGCGTATCGCCCTGGTAGCCGAGATGCTCGAGGGGCAGATGCGATTGCTCCGAGATGACGAGGACTTCGCGCGTTAGATCGCGCTCCCGTGCGGGTTCGGCGGGAACGAGCGTCACCGCGACGGTCTCCTCGCCCGCGACGATCGGCCCGGGCGATTCCGAAAGTTTCCCGATCGATTCGAACGTCTTGACGATCGTCGGAAAGTAGCCCATCTCGATCGTGTTCCCGCGCAGGTCGGTGGCGCGGCGGTCGTGCTCGGGGACGTCGATCTTGATGCCGCGGAGGAAGCCGCCCGCGTGGCCGCGCACCGTGTCGCCGCCGTGCCACACGGCCGCGCTGCCGCGGCCGGGGCCGCTCGCGATCTCGGATCGCGCGAAGCCGGGCTTCGCGTAGCTGCAGGCGTAGACGCGGTCCTCGACGCTCGTGCCCTGCACCTCGTGCGTCGTCACGTGCATCGTATAATCGTTGATCCTGTCGACCGTGCGTGCGAAGGCCTGCCAGCCCGGCAGGTCGTTCGCGTTCGCCGCCGTCGGGATCGTTCGGAGCAGGATGAGCGCCGCGGCGCCCGTGCGGATGACGTTGAGCATCGAACCTCGCGAAGATTATCGGACGCGATCGCTCCAAACTTCATGGAGGAATCGCTCGGTATGTGAGAGCGTGCGCTGCGCCTCGGGGAGGAGGCCGGCGAAGGCGGGCCATGCGTGCGGCAGATCCGGTTCGACGACGAGCTCCACGGGCGCGCCGAGGTGCCGCGCGCGATCGGCGAAGCGCACGGCGTCGTCGCGCAAGATCTCGTTCGCGCTCGCGAAGACGAGCGTCGGCGGCAGTTCGCGCAGATCGCCGTAGAGCGGCGAAGCGCGCGGGTCGCGGCGCTGCGCGGCATCGACGTAGTCGAGCGCCGCTTCGTGGAGATCGGCCGTCGTGAGCGTGTCGTCCCGGCGTGCGTTCTGCGCGAGCGATAGGCCCGTTCCCAGCAGATCGGTCCACGGCGAATAGGCGACGACGGCGGCCGGGAAATTCGAGCGGTTCCGCGCGCGCGCGATGATCTCGAGCGCGGCTGCGAGCGCGAGCCCGCCGCCCGAGGATTCGCCGACGAACGCGATCCCGCTCGCGGGCATCCGCTCGCGCAACGCCTCGAAGGCCGCGAGCGCGTCGTCGAGGGCGGCCGGGAAGCGATGCTCG
>CAZZZK010000253.1:0-3945 GCA_964658555.1 Vulcanimicrobiota bacterium
CCGTACCGGATCATCAGCGCGTCCTCACCCTTCTAGTGCACGCGTCGCATCGCGCGTGTCTCAGTCGTCGTCGCGCACGTATCCGTCGCTTGGCGTTACGTCGTGCCCGTCCCAGCCGCTACGCGTTGATCGCGCACACAGACGTCGCGTTCCTTTGCGCTCGCCGCCCGCTGCTCCGGCGGCCGCCGCGACGTCGAGCTAGCGAAAGAGCTTCGCCGCGTTCCCCAGGGTGATGACGACGCCCCAGGCGAGCGGGATGCCCACGAAGAGCCACGAGACGATGAGCGGCGCCGTGTTCGACGAGGCGCTCCGGGCAGGTGCGTTGCGTTGCATGCGTTCGTCCCTTACGCCGTGGCCGTCGAGCGAGAACGTTCGACGGTCCGCCGGTCGTCGAGCGCGCGGACGGCGAGGTTACAGAAAAGCCCGATCACGAGCAGGCTCGCCATGACGTACATCGTCGTCGAGTACGCGTCGGCTTTCGCGACGCCGTGCGCGAGCTGATATTCGCGAATGTAGTTGACGAGCGCGGGGCCGGCGACGCCCGCCGCAGCCCATGCCGTCAGCAGGCGGCCGTGGATCGCGCCGACGTTGATCGTCCCGAACAGGTCGCGCAGATACGCCGGAATCGTCGCGAAGCCGCCGCCGTACATGCTGATGATGAGCGCGTAGGCGAGCACGAAGAGCGGGAGATTGTGCAGCCGGCCGAGCGTCGGCGTGAGCGCGTAGAGCACGGTCCCGAGGACGAAGAAGATCGAATACGTATTCTTGCGCCCGATGCGGTCGGAGCCCGACGCCCAGACGAGCCGGCCCGCCATGTTGAAGATGCTCAGCAGGCCGACGAAGCCGGCCGCCGCGGCGGTGGCCGTCGCGAGCGCGGCCGGCGTATCGTGCGGAAAGTGCTCGGGGAACATCTCCTGGATCATGAGCGACGCCTGCCCGAGCACGCCGATGCCGGCGGTGACGTTCAAGAATAGGATCGCCCAGAGCAGATAGAATTGCGGCGTTCTCACGGCCTCGCCGACGAGAACGTTGCCCGTCGTCACGAGCTTCTTCGGCGCGAGCGGAGCGACGAAGCCCTCGGGCTTCCAGCCCTCCGCGGGGACGCGGACGATGAACGCTCCGACGAGCATGAAGCAGAGGTAGACGACGCCCATCGTGAGCATCGTCGGCGCGACGCCCTGCGGCGCGAGCGTCGCGTAATGCTTCATGAGCGCGACCGCGAGCGGCGCCCCGATGAGCGCGCCGCCGCCGAAGCCCATGATCGCGACGCCCGTCGCGAGGCCCGGCCGATCGGGGAACCACTTGATGAGCGTCGAGACGGGCGAGATGTATCCGAGGCCGAGCCCGATCCCGCCGACGCAGCCGTATCCGAGATAGACGAGCCACAGCTGATGCAGCGCGACGCCGCCGCCCGCGACGAGCAGGCCGCCGCTGAAGCAGAGCGCCGCGGCGAACATCGATTTGCGTGGGCCGACGCGCTCGACCCACTTGCCGCCGAACGCCGCCGAGAGGCCGAGGAAGACGATCGCGAGGCTGAAGATCCAGCCGAGCTGCGCGATCGTCCAATCGCCGGCCGCGGGAGCCGTCCCGCCGATCAGCTGCGCGAGCGGCTTATTGAAGACGCTGAAGGCGTAGACTTGGCCGATCGAGAGGTGGATGCAGAGCGCCGCGGGCGGTACGAGCCAGCGATCGAAGCCGCGCGGGGCGACCGAATGCGACCGATCGAGTAAATCGTTTGCCAAGACGCGCATCCTCCGTGAAAGGAACTTGCTGCATCGCTCTGACGCCCCGTACCTGAGTGAGGTTGCGTTCGCACCGTCGGTTCCGAGAGATATCCCGTGAACGGTGGATGTCGCGGACCGCGTAGCGAGCGCCGCAGATCGTCCCGAACGACTCGAAGAACGACGCCGTCATCGTCGGGTCCGACCGAACCGCAACGGTCACCGCGATCGAACGGCGCGCGTTCAGCGACGCCGCCGCGATCGGCGTCGCGAAGACGCTCACCGAGAGCGGGCGCGAGGCCCGAGCGGGCGCGGCGAGACCGCCGCGGCGATGCTCAGCCGGCGAGCGACTCCCGCAGCGACCGGTAGCGCGTATCGCCCGGCGTGACGCACGTACCGGGCCGCGCGCCCGGGACGGTCCGCCGCTCGTAGACGCGCACCCGCCCGAACGTCGCGACGATCGACGCCCGGCCGTCGGCGACTTCCGCGCGGAGTTCCGGCAGGATCTCGCGCTGCACGAACGCGTTCTCGAAATCGTCGGCGTACACGGCGTACGCGTCGTACGGGCAGAGGAACGGACTCGCGTTCCGGTGCCGGAGCGCGTCGTGCGTGTACCACTCGTCGTGCGTCGCGACGTATGCGTCGGCGGGGACGGCCGCGAGCGCGCGGCTCGCGTCGGCGACGTCGGGATAGACGGGCCGCAGATAGTGGCCGACGTGCATCGGGTTGAACGCGACGAGGAAGAGCGCGCAGAGCGAGACGGTCGCGACGTACCAGCGCTGCGGGCGCGCGAACGAGATCAGCGCCGCGACGGTCCCGAGCAGCAGCCACGGGCACCAGAGCGCCGGGTAGTGCGACCCCATGCGCCACGCGATCGGATCGCTCGAGAGCAGGAGCAGCGCGAGGGCGGGAACGCCGAGCAGCGTCCACGGCGAGCGCAGCGGCACGAGCGCGAGCGGGACGAACGCCTCGAGCAGGTACGTCAGCCGCCCGACCGTCAGCAGCGCCGCGATCCGGGCGGGCCGCACGACGAGCGCGACGACGACCGCGAGGGGGCCCACCGCGAACGCGTATTCGTAGAAGCGCGACGGCTGCCACGCGCCGACGCGCGGGATCACGATCCCGAAGTAGCACCCGAGCGCCGCGGCGTTGATCGCGAGCAGGGCGATACCCGCGATCGCGAGCCGTTCGGGTTCGATCGGGCGCCCCGCGAGAAGGCCCGCGCCCCCGCTCTCGCCGCGCCGCACGATCCCGATCGCGGCGAACGCGATGCCGGCGATCGCGAGCACGATGCACGCCTCCTCGCGCACGAGGCCGCCGAGGATCGCGAAGATGGCGAACCATCTCCAGCGTGCGCGATCGGCCGCCCAGAAGATCCCGAGCGCGAGCGCCGGATAGAACGCGATCTCGTGAAACTCGGTGAAGGCGACGCCGAGCAGCGGCGGATAGACGAGCGCGACGATCGCGTAGTTCGCGGCGCGCCCGTCCGGGACGTAGCTGCGCGCGATCGCGAAGAGCGGCACGGCGGTCGCCGCGAGCAGCGCGGCCTGCGCGATCTGCAGCGAGAGCGGCGAACGGGTGAGGACGACGAGCGGCCAAAGCGTCGCGAGCAGCGGGGCCCAGTGGAAACGAAAGTGCGTTCCCTGTTCCGCGCCGTCGCGGAACCCGCCGAACGCGTCGGAGACGACTTGCGCGAAGGTCCCCGTATCGGTGCCGTAGCTCCAGACGTGCCAGCGCCACGCCGCGAGCGCCGAAAGGATCGCGACCTGTAACGCGATCGCGATCCCGAGTTTCCGCACGCACCCGCATTTCGGGCGCCGTGGGCGATGTCATGCGGCTACGCGCGCAGCGCCGCGAGGAGTTGGCGCGGCGACGGAACGCGGCCGTAGACGAGCATGCCGACGCGATAGATCTTGCCCGCCGCGTAGAAGCACGCGACGACGGCGAGCGCGTCGATCGCGAACGCGAGCGCGATCTGCCATGCCGGCACCTCCGCGATCGCGATCCGGATGAAGAGCACGAACGGCGAGAAGAACGGCACGAAGCCGAGCGCGACGACGAGCGGCGCGTTCGGGGCCGTGAGCGCGAACTGCGCGACGAGAAACGCCGCCACGACCGGCAGGATGACGGGCGTCGTCACGACGCCGAGATCTTCCGTGCGCGAGATGAGCGACGCGGCCGCGGCGTAGAGCGTCGCGTACTGCAGATAACCGAGGATGAAGCA
>CAZZZK010000254.1:0-3927 GCA_964658555.1 Vulcanimicrobiota bacterium
CCGCCGCCCGGTCCGAATGCCGGCCGGAGTTCGAGATAATACGGTACCGAAGGATCGACGGCCGCGGCGTGCGGCACGATCGTGAAATTCGCGACGGCCGGTAACGCCGTCTTCGCTTCGTAGGCGGTCACGTACGCGCGAAGGGCGTCGAAGACGGGCTTGGCGGCGGTCTGCTCGTCCGCCGTACAGATCGCGCGGGTCGTCGCGAGCGCGAGCGGATCGGTGCCGGGCGGCGGCGGGACCGGGATGAACCGCTGCCCGGGCGGCGGCGATGCCGCCGGGTTCGCGGCCGCGGCGTCGCGGCCCGCACCCGCACCCGCACCCGCGAGTCTCGCGAACGCGGGCCCGGGGCGCGGCCCGCCGACCGTCGTCGAATACGAAAGATTGATCGTCCGCGGCGTGAGCGGCCGCGCCGGATTGAGGAACGATCCGCCGCCCGAGAGCGGCAGCTGCACGGCGCCGGCGTCGGTCGCGAAGACGCCGCCGTACGTGTCGAAGACGTTGTTTTCGAAGAGCGTCACCTCGCCCGGGCCGAAGCCGTGCGCGATGCCGGCCGAGAAGACGACGTACGGACCGATATCCTGCTGATTGTTCACGCCCGTGTACTGCGCGTTCGCGAGCAGCTCGGTGCCGCTGCGCGGCAAGAAGCCGTCGAGCGTGAGCCCCGCCCGGTGCAGCGGCCGGTTCGGCAGCTGCGAGCCGACCAGCGTCGTCGACGGTCCGTCGAGGAGCCGCGGCCCGGCCGCCGTCAGCTCGGCCTTGTTGAGCGAATACGTGGGGATCGCGACGATGAAACGCGAAAGCGAGAAGCGTCCGCTGAGATCGATGCTCTGATAGAGCCGCCGCGTGCCGCCGACGGGCTCCGAGACGTACACGGTCGGCGTGCCGCCGCCGCAGACCGAGGGCGAATCGTAGGCCGCCGCGACCGCCTGGAGATAGCCCGGCACGCTCGCGAAGTAGGAAGCCGGCTCCTCGATCTGCGCGTTGATGAGCTGCCCGGACTGCACCTGCGATTCGAGCGACGCGCTGAACGAGCCGAAGCGAAAATTGTGCGTGTAGCCCGCGCTCGCGCTGAACGCCGATTGACTCCCGCCGTTCGCGTCGCCCGGTCCGCTCACGACCGCGCTCGCCCCGCCGCAGTTGAAGCGCGCGCTCACGGGATCTCCGAACGACCGGTTGATACTGATGTTCGGCTGCGAGCTGCCGACGTTGACCGATGCGGTGAACGCGTTCGCGGGCCTGGGCTGCCAGGCGGCGCTGATCCCGGCGAGGGCGCTCGTTCCGAGCGTCGTCGTGTTGACGATCGAGAGATGCGGCGCGAGCGAGAGCGCGTTGCTCGATTTGATCGTGTCGGAGAACGTGTAGCTCGAGGACGAGATCGCGTTCACGTACGCCGTCTCGAAAACCGAACCCGCGATCGGCTGCGACGAATTGATCGACGCGTAGGTGTTGCCCGATAGCGCGAGCGTGTGACGTCCCTGCACGATCGACGCGCTGTAGGCGACGCCGCGCGTCAGCGTGTCGTTCGTCGCGAGCGAGGGATCGAGGCACTCGGCGTAGCCCGTGAGATCCTGACAGCCCGCGGGTGCGAGCTGATTCGCGATCGGGTCGAGCGTCTGCGGCGCGTCGAGCACGTACCGGTTCGCGTTATTCGTGGTTTGACGGCTCGAGCTCGTGTAGCCGGTGACGCTCGTCGAGATCTCCCCGACGAGCGACTGCACGTTCGCGTACGCGAACCCGAAGCGTCCGAAATTACCGTTTCCGGGGCCGATCCCGCACGGCAGGAGGGTGACGTCCTGCGCGCACACGGAGGTCGAGGCGATGTTATTGGAGAGCGCCGTTCCGCTGATCGACGTGCGGTCGTCGCCGAGGCGATAGCGGAACTTCGCGAAGTCGCCGAGGCTCGTCGATTCGCCCTCGTGCGCGTAGGTCAGGCCGCTCTGATCCTGATAGTCGCGAAACGTCAGCGGGCTGTTGCTCCCGCGCCACGTGTGCTGCAGCGCGATGCCGAGGCTGCCGATGCTGCCCGTGCCCGCGAGCGAATAATTCGAACGGTCGTACGTGCCCGTCGTTCCGGAGCCGATGAACTGCAGCGATTGCGTCGGCTGCAGCGTGCGGAATCCCACGCCGCCGCCGAGCGCGCCCGCACTCGGCGACGTGCTGACGCTCGAGCCCGCGAAGAGGTCGGTGCCGATCGCGTGCAAGTCGGCCGACGTGCCGGGCGCGGAGAGCGGGATGCCGTCGAGCGTGATCGCGGTCTGCGACTCGTCGTGATTGTTCAGGGAGACCGTGACCGGACTATTCGGGTCGGTCGCATCCTGCGTGATGCTCACGCCCGCGAGCTTATCGAGCGCGTCCGTCAGCGACGTCGAGAGCCGCCGCTGCGGGCTGTCGTCGGAGATCTCGCTCGAGCTCACCGCGACGCTCGAGCGCGCGGTGACGGTCCCGATGATCTTGAGGCCGCCCGTCGAGGTCGAGAGCGCGACGTTCACCGCGACCGAGCGTCCGACGAGGACGTCGAACTCTTTGGAGACGCCGCGGTCGTAGCCCGAGCGGGTCACCCGAACGCGATAGATCCCGGTCGGAACGTCCGTGTAATCGATCACGCCCGCCGCCGTCGTCAGCGAGGTCGCGGTCTGCGCGCCGAGCAGGAAGACGCGCGCGTTTTCGATCGGCTTCTTCGTCGCCGCATCGGTGACGTCGATGACGATCTCGCCCGTATCGCTCTGCGCGCGCACCGGTCCCGGAACGACGAGAAGCACCACAGCGCAAGCGGCGGCGAGCGAACGAACGACGCGGATCATCTGCGGCGGATTCTCTCATCGAAAGCTCCCGAGAGCCTGGGAAGCGCGGCCGCCGCGCCCCCCCTTCGCCGCACGCTACTGCGTGGAGAACTCCGCGTACAGCCGCCGGCCGGGCGACGGGTAGCCGAAGACCGGCACGTCGCGGGAGTCGCCGAGGTCGAAGCCGCGGACGGTGAGGATCGCGTGCTCCGCGAGCTTGTAGCGTACGTACGCGTCGGCCGAATCGAACGCGTCGTACGTCCCGGTGAGCGGCGGTGCGACGGCGGCCCGATCCGCGCCGTCGGAACCGACGATCGTCCAGCGAACGCCGTATGCCAGGCGATCCCTGCCGAACGGTTTCGAGATACCGACCGAGGCCTGACCGTTCGGATCGTTCGGCAGGCGACCGCCCGTGTCGGTATCGAGCGCGCGATAGAGATTCGTGAAGCTCGCATCCGCCACGAGACCCGCGATCGGCTTCGATCGCGCGGTGACGGCGATGCCCGCGACTTGCGCGTGCTCGGCGTTGACCGGGACGTAGCTCGGCGGCCCCGACACGATGAAGTTCGAACCGCTGCGCCCGAACCAGCCGATCGAGAGCGAGCCCCGCTTCGATTCGTAGGCGACCGTCGCATCGGCCGTCGCGGCTTTCTCCGGCAGCAGATTCGGGTTCGAGAAGCCGGGATAGTACAGATCCTCGAGCGTCGGCACGCGGAACGACTCCCCGAGGTTCCCCGAGAACCGGAACGCGCCCGCGTTCACGACGCCTCCGAACGCCGGTGCGAGCACGCTGCCCGCGGGAGAATCGTGCTCCGCACGCAGGCCCGCCGTAACGCGCGAGCCGGCGAACGGCGACGCGCCGAGCTGCAGATAGGCCGCCGCCTGCGACTGCGTGCGGCCGAACGCCGACGGCGGCGTCGTCCCGACGATCTGCGTGAAATCGGCGTTGTAGATCGGGCTCGACGGAAACGAGAAATTGCCGCTCTCGCGATCGAGATCGACGCCGGCGACGAGATCTTCCGCGCCGATCGTCGTCGCGTCTTCGAGCGACACGCGCACGCGCCCGGAATACGTATCGTCCTCGCCGCTCGCCGCGTCGTCATACGCGAGTCGCTGCTCGGCACTCGAGACCATAAGCGACTGC
>CAZZZK010000255.1:0-3925 GCA_964658555.1 Vulcanimicrobiota bacterium
CAGCGCCGCGGCGGCGCGCGCGCCGACCGGCCCGACCGCCCAGGGAATGCCGCACCCGCGCACGTTCGGCACGTTTCCGCGCGTCTTCGGGCGGTTCGTGCGCGGACGCGCGACGCTCGAGCTCGGCGAAGCGATCCGGCGGATGACCTCGCTCGCCGCGGACACCTTCGGCATCGCGGATCGCGGCCGGATCGGGCCCGGCGCGTACGCGGATCTCGTGCTCTTCGATGCGGAGACGATCGTCGATCTCGCGACGTACGATCGGCCCTACGCCTATCCGCGCGGCATCGATTCCGTGTGGGTGAACGGTCGCGCCGTCCTGCGCGGAGCGACGCCGACGGGCGCGCTGCCGGGGCGCGCGCTGCGCAACGGGATCGCGCGATGAACGTGCTGCAACTCGGCACCGAACACCGCGATTCGCTGCTCGCCGACGCGAAGCGCCAGACCGTCGCACGCGGCGATACCGTCTATTCGCCGGGCGACCCGACCGATCGCATCTACGTCGTCGACAGCGGCCGGATCAAGCTCGTGCGCACGAGCGCGGGCGGGTCCGAATCGATCGTCGGCATCCGGAACCCGGGCGATCTCTTCGGCGAACTCTCGTGGATGACGGGCGGCAAGACGCGCTCGACGAGCGCCGTCGCACTCGACCCGGGCGACGTCTGCCGCATCACCGCGAGCGCGTTCGAACAGCGCCTGCGTGCCGACGCGGTCCTCGCGTCGAGCTTCTCGCGCGGCTGCGCCCGCCAACTCGCCGCGCTCGAACGCGAGCTCACCGAACTCGCGGGCAAGAGCGTCCCCGGGCGCCTCGTCGACGTGCTCGGGCGCCTCGCCGCGGAGCACGGCATTCGCGAGAGCGACGGCTCGCTGCGCATCGGGCTCAGTCTGACCCACCAGGATCTCGCCGACCTCATCGGCACGAGCCGCGAGACGCTCACGAAAGAGCTGAGCGTCCTCGCCGACGTCGGGCTGCTGCGCGTCTCGCATCGCACGATCGTCCTCGTTCAGCCGCAAGCGTTCCCGTTCACGCGGCGGATCCGCGCGACGACGTAACTCCGCGGTCACGCCGCCGCAGCCTTACGGGGCGGGTGCGCGACGGCGCGTCCGGCGGTAGACGCGCCTCCCGAGCACGAGGAGAACGACGGAGAGCGCGATCGCGCCGATCGCACCGAGGAAGGGAGCGAGAAACGCGAGCAGCGTCGCGCCGACGGCGAGGACGTCTTCGACGACGCTGACGATCGGATTCGCGACGCCGAGCGTGGCGACGGTCGATGCGCCGCGCACCGCCGTCACGCCCGTGTGCACGCCGAGCGCGTTCGCCGCGCCGAGCGCCGCGAGCGCGTAGGTCGCACCGTCGGGCGTGCCGGCCGGGATCGCGCCGTCGACGAGGATCGCCGCCGCCGCCGGCTTCACCGCGAAGTGCACCGCCTGCAGCGCGTGATCGACGAGCGGAATCTTATCGCCCGCGAACTCGAGCACGGCGAGACCGGCGAGCAGCCACGTCACGCCGTCGCCTCCGAGCTTCACGAACGCGCCCGAGGGGTGGAGGTACCCGAAGTGCATCGCGAGCGATGCGAGCGCGAGCACGAGAAACGGCCGCAGCCCGATCGCCGTCGTCAACGCGTAGAGCGTCGCGTACTCGCTACCGTTCATGCCGTCGACTCCCGTTTACGGAATCGCGTCGTGACCGGCGCGACGCACCGCCGCGCTCCGTCACGCGGAGACGCGTCGCGGTTTACGTTCGAGGAGATCCGCATACACGTCGGCGACGTCGGCCGCGAGCGAGGCGAGCGTACCCTCGTTCACGAGCGTATAGTCGGCGAGTTCGATCGCGCGTTCGGGGTCGATCTGCGCGCGCATGCGTCGGCGGATCTCGTCTTCGGTCGTCTCGCTGCGCGCGAGGATCCGTTCGATCCGCAGATCGACCTCCGCGACGACGACCACGTTCGCGTCGCACGCGCGGTAGAAGCCCGCTTCGAAGAGCAGCGGCACGTCGTGAACGACGATTCGGTCCGGTCCGGCGGCCGCCTCGAGTTCGGCGCCGCGCTCGCGTACGAACGGATGCACGATCGCTTCGAGCGCCTCGCGCGCGCCCGCGTCGGTGAAGACGACGCGCGCGAGCGCCGCCCGATCCAAGCGCCCCGCGCCGTCGACGGCATCGGGCCAGCGATCGACGATGCGCGCGAGGCCGTCCGAACCCGGCGCGACCGCCTCGCGTGCGAGCGCATCCGCGTCGACGACGAGCGCGCCGAGCGCCGCAAACGCCCGCGCCGCCTCGGTTTTGCCCGAACCGATCCCGCCCGTCAGCCCGACGCGAAGACGCATGATTTCCGACTCATCGAGCACACGGATTCCCGATTCGTCGCGATGTGCCCGCCGCGACGTTATGCGTCCCGTCGAGAGCGCCGCACGACGTCGCGAAAGCGAAAGGCCGGCTCGCCCCGAGCCGGCCTTTCGTTCTCGCCACGGAGAGAAGCTACGGGACGAGGACGTCGCCGAGCGTCGCCGCGACTTCGCCGTCGGTCGCGAAGGCCGCGTACTCTTCGGGCGAGAGATCCGCGACGTGCTGGATCGAACCCGTGATCCGGCGCGTGGCGTGGTTGATCGTGAGCAGCGTGACCTCGACCTCTTGGCCCGGGCTGTACTGCAGGTTCGGATCGAATTCGCCCTTCGGAACCATCGCGAGCACGCCCGGGATGATCTCGACGAGCAGATAGTTCGGCGTGACCTTGACGACTTGAGCGATGAGGCGCTGACCCTCGAGCAGTTTATCCGCGTGCTCGATCCACGGATCGGGCAGCGCGTGCTTGAGCGAGAGCGAAACCTTCTTCGCATCGGGGTCGAACTTCATCACTTCGACCGCGACGACGTCGCCGATCTTCACGACCTCGGACGGGTGCTTGATGCGCGCGTACGAGAGTTCGCTGTTGTGGATGAGGCCGTCGATGCCGCCGAGATCGACGAACGCGCCGAACTCCGCCAAGCGCACGACGACGCCTTCGCGGATCTGACCGACCGCGAGCGTGCCGAGCAGTTCCGTCTTCTTCGCGTTGAGCTCTTCTTCGAGGACGAGCCGCTGCGATAGGACGACGCGATGGCGCTTGTGATCGAGATCGATGACCTTGAGCCGCAGATGCTTGCCGACGAGCTCGTCGAGATTGCCGACGGGCTGACGCCGGATCTGCGATGCCGGCACGAAGCCGCGCATGCCGAGGTCGACGAGGACGCCGCCCTTGACGACCTGCGTCACGGTCGCTTCGATCACTTCGTCGTTCTCGTGCGCCGCGATGACTTTTTCCCACGTCTTGAGTGCGCGGGCGCGGCGTTCGCTCAGGAAGAGCGTGCCTTCGTCGTCGATCCGGTGGATCATGACTTCGAGGGTGTCGTTGACCTTGAGTTCCTTGGGCTCGATCGCGAGCGAGAGCTCGCGGAAGCTCAGGAAGCCTTCGGATTTGCCGCCGATGTCGACGAGCAACTCGTCCTGATACTTCGCGACGATGACGCCGGTGAGCACCTGGCCCTCGTCGAGGACCTTGAGGCTCTCCTCGTACATCCGCTGCTCGAGCGCGAGCTGGTCTTCTTCGGTCTCTTCCGTCTCGAGGACGGGGGCGATGTCGGTTGTGGTAATGAGATCCCCTTTACGCATGCGCCGGATCGAATCGTCCGGTCGCACTCCCACGCGATGCGCAGTTCCCCGCTGTGCGAGGCAAAAATCGAGTGATGTGGTCGTTTAGCTTCGTTGACACGTTCGGCACCACCAGGTGCCGCGCTGCGCCAAAACCGTCCGTTCGATCGGCCGCTCGCAGCGCGTACAGTTTCGGCCGTCCCGCCCGTACACGCTGAGCACGTTTTGAAATCCGCCGCGTAGGCCGTCCGCATCGACGTAATCGTCGACGCTCGTGCCGCGCATCTCGATCGCGCGCCG
>CAZZZK010000256.1:0-576 GCA_964658555.1 Vulcanimicrobiota bacterium
CCGCGGACCTCGAGCAGCTGGCGACCATCCCGGTGGCCGACCTGCTCGTGGTGCAGGCGAACGCGGCCAAGCTCACGGCCGCCACGGCGGCGCTCGAGTCGACGGCCACGATCCCGGCCGACGTCGCGATCGCGACGGCGAGCGGCGACGTCGAAGTGCGCGTGCCCGCCTCCGTTCGCGCGGCGCTCGCGGCGTCGACGTCGTCCGGCGATCTGGAAAACGGTGCGTCGCTTCCGGCGACGCTCGCCGGAGCGCCGGTCGTACGCGTCACGACCGCGAGCGGCGACATCACGACCCGGCGCTGAACGCGCTCTCGACGCGCCCTGCTTCGAGGCACGCCGCTGCCGGAGCTCAGATGTCGACGTTCATCATATCGTCGAAGACCGAGACCTGGTTCGGCCGGAAGCCGGTGAGATCGCCGTTCGCGACGTAGTTGTAGTTCACGTAGTAGACGACGATCGTCGGGACGGCGGAGACGATCCCGCGGACGGCGTCGCCGAGCGCCGCCGACTGTTCCTTCCGATCGTACGTCGTTCGGAATCGCGCGAGAGCGGGCTCGATCGCCCGATCGCAGAA
>CAZZZK010000256.1:586-3917 GCA_964658555.1 Vulcanimicrobiota bacterium
CCTTCGGGATCTCGATCGCGCTGTATTTCGGGCGGCGCAACATCGCCCCCCGGGCCGCCCGGCGGGATGCCGGAGCATCCGAAGATCGTCGTCAGATCGTCGACCGCTTCCACGGACCAGCTGAAGAGCGCGAGATCGAAATCGCCCTTCCGTAAGATGCCGGTCAACGGATCGAAGAGCTGCGAGGCGAGATAGCGCTTCACGCCGATCGAGACGCCGAGCTGCTGCCAGGTGCTGCGCGCGAGTTCGATCTCCTGATCGGCGAGCGGACTCCCCGTGACGAGCGCGATCGTCAGGGAGAGTTGCACGCCGTTCTTCGCGCGGATCCCGTTCGGCCCGCGGCGCCAACCGGCCGCATCGAGATCCGCATTCGCGCGCGCGACGTCGAAGGGGATGTTCGGGATATCGCCCGGCGCGCCGGGGTACGTCGGCGGGACGACGCTTTCTTGTAGCCTCCCGAGGCCGTGCCCGACTTTTTGCAGCATCGTCGCGCGATCGAGTCCGAGCCGCAGTGCGCGGCGCACCGCGACGTCGGCCACGGCCGGATGCGTCATGTTGAAATCGAAGTGGCCGTACTGGTACGAGGGCCCGGTGACGACGCGATAGCCGTGAATCGACCGCGCGCGTTCGATGAAGTTTCCGTGCGTGCGCAGCCAGAGATCGAGCCCGCCCGTCTGCGTGAGCCCGTACATCGTGTTGTCGTCGTTGATGATCTCGAACGTCACGCGTTTGAGTTTCGGTACGCCGCGCCAATAGGTCGGATTCGGGACGAGCTCGACGTTGCTTCCGCGATGCCACGCCGCGTATTTGAACGGCCCGATCCCGATCGGCAGCGCATTGTACGGTGCCTGACTGAGATCGGCGACGTGCGCAAGCAGGTGCTTCGGCACGATGCTCGGCTCCGCACCGCCCGTCGTGAAGAAGACGGGCAGAAACGCCGCGAACGGATGCTTGAGATGGAAGACGACCGTGTACTTATCGGGTTCGTCGATCTTCGTCACGAGCTCGAAGCCCTGGCGCGACGTCACCGGATTGCGCGGGTCGTTCATCGCGTTCGTCGAGAACACGACGTCGTCGGCCGTGAACGGCGCGCCGTCCGACCAGACGACGCCGTGCCGCAGTTTGATGCGGATCGTCGTCCCCGCCGCGTCGATATCGCCGTTCTGCCGCGTCGGCACCTCGGTCGCGAGTTCCGGCGTCGGTTCGTTATCGCGGTCGTAGCGGAAGAGCCACGCCATCGTCATCTCCGCGAGATACGCGGTGACGATCTGCTGGAAGAACATCGGATTGAGGCCGCCGATGTCTTCACCGTCGGCGAATCGCAGTTCGTGCGGTCGCGTCGTCGCGTTGCCGTGGGCCGGTCCGTTCGCGACGCGCGAGCATCCGGCCGCGAGCGAACAGAGAACGAGGGACGCGAGGATGCGGCGAACGATATCGATCACGCCGCCCCGTTCGACGCGGGCGCCCCCGGGCCCATTCGCGACGTCGCTAATCGAGGCGCTGGTCCGCGAGGTCGAGATCGTACTGGACCGTGCGGAAGATTTCGTCCGGGATCTCGCCCGCCGCGCGTAGTCGCGCGATCTCGCGCCGCTCCGCTTTGAGCGCCTCCGCCTGCAGCAGATGATCGACCCCGACGCCCGGGCTCTCGACGTCGTCGTCGAGATGGCCCTGCAAGTGTCCGATGCGATACTCGTACTCGCCGACGATCCGTCCCTCGACCTCCCATTCGACGGTCGAGACGAAATCGGGCTCGAGTTCGCGCAGCCGGGCGATACCCGCGCGCAGTGCCGCGATGCGGACCTCGACCTCGCGTTTATCGCCGCCGTCCTCGATGACGTCGAGCCACTTCAAGATCGGGATGAGCGTGAGCCCTTGGAACACGAGCGTCACGAAGATCACGACGAACGTGATGAAGATGATGACGTCGCGGCCCGGGAACGACGCGCCGTTCGCCGTGAGCAGCGGGATCGAGAGTGCCGACGCGAGCGATACGATGCCGCGCATCCCGCTCCACGCGATCACGAATCCGTTCCGCAGGCTCGCGGGCCGCTCGCGCTTCCCGTACCGGTTCTCGAGAAATGCCGGTATGTAGAGTGCGGGATAGCACCAGACGAGCCGCACGACGATCACGAGCAGGCTCATGCCGAGGCCGATCCATATCTCGCGAACGCCGAACGAGGGCGCGGTGACGATCGAGCGCATCTGCAATCCGATCAGCAGAAAGACGAAACCGTTGAGCAGGAAGACGAGCAGCTGCCAGACGCTCGAACCGACGAGGCGCGCGTCCGCGTCGAGCATCCGATTCGCACCGCGGCCGAGGTAGATGCCGGCCGAGACGACGGCGAGCACGCTCGACACGTGGATCGTCTCGCCGACGACGTAGATCGCGAACGGCAGGATCAGTTGGATCGTCACCTCGATCAGCGTATCGGAGAGGTCGAAGCGTTTGAGCGCGATGATGAGCCGGCGCGAGGCCCACGCGGCCGCGAGCCCGAACGCGACGCCGCCGATCGACTCGACGACGAACGCGAGCCCGGCGGCCGGCAGCGAAAAGTGTCCGGTCGTGACGGCCTCGATCGCGAAGCCGTACAACACGAGCGCGACGGCATCGTTGACGAGCCCCTCACCCTCGAGGATCGTCACGATCGACCCCGGCACGGCGAAGCGTTCGAAGACGGAGCCCGCGGCCACGGCGTCGGGCGGCGAGATCACGGCACCGAGTACGAAGCACGCGGCCCAGCCGATATCGGGTAAGAGCGCGTGCGCCGCGACGGCGACGATCCCGGTCGTAAAGATGACGAGACCGATCGCGAGCGTCCCGATCGCCCGGCCGTTTTGTTTGAACTGTAGCCAATCCGTCGTGTATCCGGCCGACATCAGCAGCGGCGGCAGAAAGATGAGGAAGACCCACTTCGGATCGAGTTCCGGCACCTGAATCTGCGGGACGAACGCGAAGGCCGAACCCGCGACGACGAACGCGATCGGGTACGGAATCGCGACCACCGCGACGGCGACGATCGCGGCGAGCATGAGGAAGACCAGCCCCGAACTGTCCACGCCCGTCCGTTCAACCGGCCGAACGCGTCGCCTCCGCGACGTTCGAGCCGCCTCGGCCGAGCGCCACCCATTGACTCCGGGCCGGGTCATGGTAGAATGGGCGGCGCCGGAACGGCCGGCGCGTCCACCACGTCCGCGGGGCTGAGCAGCTTCGACGGGTCAGACCGTGGGTAGTGTAAGCAGGCGGAGTTGCGAGCCCTCCTAAAACGATCGCAACGCGTTTACACGCGAACAACAACTACGCACTCGCTGCCTAATTTAGGTTAGCGACGGT
>CAZZZK010000257.1:0-3909 GCA_964658555.1 Vulcanimicrobiota bacterium
CGCCGCGACCGGTGCCGGGCCTGCGTCAGGCGACGAGCACGTCGCTCACCGGGCGGCGCAGCGAGCGCGCGAGCAGCGGACCACGGCCGAAACGAACGACGAGATCGGGCCGGCCCGTCAATCCGAACGCCGCCGCGAAGCGCGCGCGCACCGGGGCGACTTCGACGGCCTGATTGAGCATCGACACGCGGATGCCGAGCAGCGTCGCCCGGAGCGCGAAGCGCTGGTAGGCGCGTCCGGCTTCGACCCGGTGATGCACGTCGTCGCGTTCGGAGACGAAGATCGCGATCGCCGCCGAATCGCGAACGAGCGCCGCGTACCGATCGCCGTCGCTCGTGGGCGCGAGGAACGCGCCGAGGAGCGCGCGGCCGACCCAGCCGGGCATCGCCGGGCTGCCGCTCAGACGCGAGAGCAATCCGTCACCCGACGCCAGCGCCTCCGCATCGTTGAAGCGGATCCAGCGCCGCAGCTCGGAGACGAAGGCGGGATCGGAATCCTCCGCGGTATTCCCCTCGACGACGAACGACCGTACGGCGTCGCGCCGTTCGGGCGACGTGACCGTCTCGACGCGCACGCCCGGCCCCGTCCCCGCTCGTTCGAGCGCGCGCATCTCGTCCGCCGGCAGCGGCGCCCGGTCGTACGCGCCGCGCGAGTTCTGACGGAACGGAATCGCATCGAAGAGTGCGGAGCCGTGGAGAGGCGCGGGTCGGAGCATCACGACGACCGCGTCGCCGTCCGCGGTGTCGACGAAGACCTCGCCGCGATAACCGTGCTGCGATGCGGCTTGCACGATGTTCTCGGCCGAGCAGCCGAGCGTGACGAAGAGATGGTGATCGTCGGGATCGACGACCGGGCAGCGGCGCGCGAGATCCGGGCGGATCACGATGCGGTCGCGGCGCGTTTCGAACGTCCAGCATTGCGTGTTATGGCTCGACGGCGCGAGCGTCGCATATCGAACGAGTTCGCCGAACACCGCTCGGCGATCGCTCGACGAATCGAACGGCCGCCAGACGCGATCCGCCGCGCGCTCGTACGCGGCGTGCGGATCGCCCCCGCATCCCGTCAATGCCGCCGCGCCGAGCGCGGGCGCCGACACGGCGAGGAATCGTCCGCGGCTCAGCACGACGCCGTCAGAGACATTTGGCGATCGCGAACAGCTCGCCGATGAGCCGCTGCATCCGCTCCGCGTAACCGGCGTAGGGCGCCGCGAAATCTTCGTCCGAGGCGTGCAGCGCGGCGTCGAAATGCTCCGCGACGGTTCGCATCTCGCACAATTTATCGATGAGATGGGCCGTTCGCTCGCCCGTCACGCCGGGACGCTCTCGGGCGCGTTCCAGCCGAGCACGCGGCCGAGCAACTCGCTGCGATTACGGCTGCCCGTCTTATCGAGCATGCTCTTGATATGGTCCTGAACCGTCGACGACGTGATGAAGAGGGAGCCCGCGATGTGCTTGAGATGGTTGCCGTCCAAGAGGAGCGCGAGCACCTGCATCTCGCGCGGAGAGATACGGTACGTCGCCGCCGCGTTCGCGAGCGAGTTCGGCTGCCGGAAGCGATCGATATGGACCCCGATGCAGAGGCCGCCCGGCCCGAACATCGGTTCCGTTCGCACGACGAGAAACGGAACGGGGCAGGCGACGCCGCGCGAGAGCGTCCCGCTCGACCACGGCGCGACGAGCTCGCGCACCGCCTTCTCGACGATCGGCGGCAGCAGATCGGGCGTCGGTACGCGCACCGCGGACCGCGAGCTCTCGTCTCTCCCGCGCGATTCGCATCGGATGCGCAGCTCGAGATCGAGCACGTAGAAGATCGTATCCGGAGGCTGCGCGCGAAACGTCCGTTCCGGTCCGACCCGTGCCGCCGGGGCGTCCGCCGCGGGCACGTGCCGCAGCGATAGGCGCTCGGACGCGGCATCGAGCGCGAAGGTCAGCATCGTGCGCTCCGCCGCCGTGAAGCGCTCGGATCGTCCGGCTCGGAGCAACGTGAGGACGGCGCGATCGCGCCGAGCGTCGGCGAAGACGAGCGTCGTTCCGCTCGCGAACCCTTCGAGCCGGAGCGTCGGCGCGAGACGCGGGCCCTTCGATGCGAACGGCCGTTGCCGATCGAGCTCGTCTCGAAGCCCGGCGAGCCCGGCCGTTCGCGTTCGCGAGCCGCAGAGCGACGAGAGCGAACCGTTCGCGTCGATCTCGGCGAAACTCCAGCGAGACGCGGGGACCACGTCGAGGATGCCCGCGATCGTCGCGTAGGCCGCGTGCGATTTCGCCATCGCGTCCTGCAGCCCGAGCGCGTCGCCGGCAGGCGCGTTCCGTTCTTCGATGGCCAAGGTCACGACGGTATCCCTCGATGCGGCGCGCGACGTGCGGCCGACCCGGAGTGCCGTTGACCTACGTCGCCCGAACGCACCTTGCGCGGAGCGCGGCGACGCGCTCCGCGAGCGAAACTTTCGCGCCGGCGCGCCCGCCGCGGGCGCGAAACGAGCGTCGTTCGGTCCACGCCGACAACGCGTGGCGGATCTGGCGGCGCTGGTGCGTCGTCGGATCGCGAGCCCGAACGCCTACCCTTCGCGTGCCGCTTCTTCGCGCACCGGGAGCCAGCGTTCGAGCACGCGACGCACGTCGGCGAGCGTCGCGGGCTTCGCGATGTAATCGTCCATCCCGGCAGCGAAGCAGGCGTCTCGATCTTCGGATTGCGCGTTCGCCGTCATCGCGACGATCGGCACGCGGGCGCGGCCGTCGCTCGCGAGCCTGCGAATCGCACGCGTCGCATCGTAGCCGTCCATCTCCGGCATGTGGCAGTCCATGAAGACGATGTCGAACGCGTCGCGTGCGAGCATCTCGACGGCCTCTCGGCCGTTGGGGACCGTCGTCACGTGCAGGCCGAGGCGTGCGAATTGCCGGATCGCGAGTCTCGTATTGATCTCGTTGTCTTCGGCGAGGAGCACGCGCTCGGGCCGCGGACGCGCGGAGAGCGCCGCTCGCGATTCGCGCAGCGGCACGGGCGCGAGATCGGCGAGCGAACCCGGGACGAACGGCAGCGTGAACCAGAACGACGACCCGCTGCCGGGCGCGCTCTCGACGCCGATCTAGCCGCCCATCAGGTGCACGAGCTGCTTGCAGATGGAGAGGCCGAGCCCCGTGCCGCCGTATTCGCGCGTCGTCGAACCGTCGAGCTGCGAGAACGGCTGGAACAGGCGATCCTGCATCGCGACGTCGATGCCGACGCCCGAATCGATGACGGCGAAGCGCAGCGTTACCGTCTCCGCCGGTGCCACTTCGCAGATCACCATGACGCGGACGCTCCCGCCCGCGGGCGTGAATTTGAGCGCGTTCGCGACGAGGTTGATCAGGATCTGGCGCAGCCGGCCGGGATCGCCCTTGAGGATCGGCGGAACCGCATCGTCGATATCCATCGAGAACGAGACCTTCTTCGCACCGAATTGCGGGCCGAGCAGGCTCGCGACCGAGCGGATCTGCCCGAGCAGATCGAAATCGGAAACGGCGAACGCGAGTTTCCCGGCCTCGATCTTCGAATAGTCGAGGATGTCGTTGAGGACCCGCAGCAGCGACTGGCCGGAGTCGCGGATGACGCGGACGCAGTCGCTCTGCTCGTCCGTAAGCGTCGAGATCGCGAGCAGTTCGGCCATGCCGATGATCCCGTTCATCGGCGTGCGGATCTCGTGGCTCATCGTCGCGAGGAACCGCGACTTCGCCTCCGTCGCCACGAGCGCGGCCTGCTGCGCGTTCCGCAGCGCGGCTTCCGCCCGTTCGCGCGCGGCGATATCGTCTTTGAGCAGCGCGTTGAGACGCATCTGCTCGTCGAGCCGGCCCGCCGCTTCGGAGGCGCGCCGCTGATCGTCGATATCGGTGCACGTGCCGAACCAGCGGATGATCGAATCGGACGCATCGTGGA
>CAZZZK010000258.1:0-3902 GCA_964658555.1 Vulcanimicrobiota bacterium
AACGAGAGATTCGCGCTCGCGCGCGTGAGGGATTCGCGCTCGCCGCGCCGTCCGTGCGCCTGCCGGTCGGTGAAGCAACCCTCCTGCGGTTGGGCCGTCGGGTATCCCGTCGCCGCTCGTAGCTTGCGTCGGCGAACGGTGCGGGGCGCGCCGTTAGCCGAATTTGACGAGTGCCGCCGCGAAGGCCATCGCGAGGCCGACGGCCGTGCGATCGAGCGGGCACGCGCACGGAGCCGTGCCGTCCTCGCCGTCGCACTGCGAATCGACCGTCGCGTCGAGCGTACGATGCCGCGCCGCGCGGTGATTGCAATTGGGGCAGTCTTCGATCCGTACGGCCACGGGATGCGCGTGCGGGGCGACGATCCGGGGCTCCTCCGACGAAGCGGAGTCCCGTCGTCCGGAGGCCGAGGCGTCCGGTCGCACCGGACGGCCGGGCATCGTCTTGGGGAGCGCGTCGCGATTGTGATAGCATCTCGGGCATGGCGAAGCAGCTGCTGTTCATCCCCGGTCCCGTGACGTGCGCGCCCGAGGTGCTGGCCGCGATGGCGAGGCCGATGATCGATCACCGCGGTCCCGAATTCGCCGCCCTGCTCGGGCGGATCGCGAGCGGCATGCAGCCGATCTTCGGGACGGCGGCCGAGGTCGTCACGCTCGGCGCCTCGGGGACGGGCGGCCTGGAAGCGGCGGTCGCGAGCGCGTTCTCACCGGGCGATCGCGTCCTCGCGTGCCCGATCGGCGTGTTCGGCGAACGGCTCGCCGCGATCGCGAAGACCTACGGCCTCGATGTCGACGTGCTCCCGACTCCGCTCGGCGCCGCGGTCGATCCTGCCGCGCTCGCGCGGCGGCTGGCGAGCGAGGGCGACCGCCGCTACGCCGGGATCATGCTGACGCATAACGAGACCTCGACGGGCGCGCAGAACGATATGGCGACGCTCGCCGCGGCGATCGGCGGCCACCCGGCGACGGTCGTCGTCGATTCGGTGAGCGGCCTCGGCGCGTCGGCGTTCGAGATGGATGCCTGGAACTTCGACATCGTCGTAACCGCCTCGCAGAAGGCGCTCGCGGTCCCGCCCGGCATCGCCATGGTCGCCGTGAGCGCGCGCGGGTGGGAACGGATCGCGCGAGCGACGTCGCCCCGCTTCTCGCTCGATCTCGCGAAAGCGCGATCGTTCGCCGCGCTCGGCCAGACGCCGTGGACGCCGCCCGTTTCGATCGCCTTCGCCCTCGACGTCGCGCTCGAGCACTATCGCGCGACGGGCGCGGAGACCGTCTACGCGCGCCACGCGCGCTATGCGGATGCGATTCGCGCATTCGCGGAGGCGGCCGGCATCAAGGTGTTCTCGCAACCGGGCGCGCACTCGGTGACCGTCGTGGCGATGGTCGCGCCGCCCGGCGTCGACGTCGCCGCGCTACGGGCGGATCTGCGCGAACGCGACGGGATCGTGATGGGCGGCGGTCAGGGGCCGCTCGCCGGCAAGATCTTCCGCATGGGAACGATGGGCGACCTGACCGCGGACGACGTCGCGCACGGGCTCGCGTCGCTCGAACGCGCGCTTCGGGCACAGGGAGCGGCGGTGCGCGACGGTGCCGTCGATGCCGCTCGCGCGCATCTCCGGCACGAACTCGCGCTGCGCTAGCCCTTGCCGTCCACGGCGTTCGCCGCGATAGGACGGTATGGAACGGACCTCACTCGCACGCGCTTCGTTCGTCCGGCTCGGCACGGGCGTTCTCGCGATCGGGCCCGCCGCGGCTCGCGCGGCGCCTGACGCCCGTCTGCGCGACCTCGAGCCCGGCGCGATCGCGCGCATCCGGATCGTCCACCTGCCCGCGTCGATCTCGACCCGGACTCGTCTGAGCGCGGCGCAGCTCGCGGCCTCACCCGACGCGAGGCGGCTCACGATCGACGATCCGCCCGATGTCGTCCGCATCCTCGCCGCAGTGCGCGCGATCGTCGCGGTACGGAGCGCGTCCGCGACGGGCTACGATTGCCGGTGGTCGTTCCGCTTCGAGGCGGCCTCCGGGAAGGCGCGAACGCTGACGAGCGACCCGTTCGGTCGTGCGGGCACGGTCGACGGCCGCCCCGCGACGCTGCATGCGGCCGCGTTCCTCGCCGAGGTCGAGCGCGCGTATCCCGCGCTTCGCTAGCGACCCCGGAACGATCACTGCCAAACGTTCATCGCCGAACGCTACGGGCATCGAACGAACGTCGTCCGGCGTCGTCGCCAGACGTACGCTCGAGGCAAGCGGGGCGCGCGTGCGGCGCGAGCGGCCGTCAGACGCGATGCTGGGAGAAGAGGTACTGCGCGAACGGCACGACGACGGGCGGCAGCGAGGCGCGTAGCGAGTCGTCGACGCGATCGTTCGGGAGTTCGAGGATGCCGACGAGCGGCGCGGCGTGCAGATCGCGGCGGACGTCGCCCGGCAGCGGAAAGAAGAGTGCGACGTAGAGCAGCGCCCACAGAAAGACGGTGATCTTCGCCGCGCCGACGATCGCCCCGAGTATCGCATTCGCGATGCCGACGAACGGAAGTTTCGTCACGCGCGCGAGCACCGTCCCGAGTGCGAGCACGACCGCGTACGCGAGTGCGGCGTACGCGAACATCCCGACGACGTGGCGCGCGCCGTACGAGACGTGCAGGCGCGAGCCGAGGAACTCGTCCCACATCCCCGGATAGTGGAGCGCCGCTGCGAGAGCGAAGGCGATCGCGATCGCTCCGGTCAGTTCGTTGATGAAGCCGCGACGATATCCGCGAAACGCGGCGACGGCGAGCGCGACCGCGATCACGACGTCGGGCCACGAGAGAACGTTCACTCCCGAAGTTTCGCACCGAGGGCGGTGCCGAGCGCCGCGAGGATCGCCGCGATCGACGCGTCGGCATCGCGATCGGTGAGGGTCGCGTCACGTCGCTGCAGCGTCACCCGTACGGCCAGGCTCTTCTTTCCTTCGCCGAGTTGCGGACCGCGAAACTCGTCGAAGACGCGTACGTTCGCGATGCGGTCGGCCGCGGCCGATCGGACCGTCGCTTCGATCGCGGCGGCCGCGACGTCCGGCGCGACGACGAGCGCGAGATCGCGCACGAGCGCGGGATATCGCGAGGGCGCGCGATATGCAGGCGCGGCGTACGCGGGCAACGCGTCGACCTCGAGCGTCGCCGCGTAGACGCGCGCGTCGATCTTGTACGCCGCGAGCAGTCGCGGATCGAGCGCCCCGAACGTGACGATCGGCGTCCCGTCGACCGAGAGCGACGCCGTCTTGCCGGGATGCAAGCCCGGCGAAGCGGCCCGCTCGGCCGTCGGCGTCCGTCCCGTCGACGCGCGCAAGAGCGCCTCGCACTCGCCCTTGAACGTCGAGAAGCCGAGGTCTCGCCACGCCGGTTCGTCCTCGACGGCGCGCGTCGCGAGCAGCCACGTCGCGACGGCCCGCTCGGTCGGCGCGGCGCCGTCGTGCGGCTGCGAGAAGACGTGGCCGATCTCGAACGTCCGTAGCGTGCCGTCGCCCGCATAGCGCGCGGCGTTCGCGAGGAGACCCGGGACGAGCGAGAAGCGCAGGTAGCGATGGTCTTCCGTGAGCGGATTCGCGATCTCGACGGGCGCTTCGGCGAGCGCGATCCCGGCGCGCGCGTACGTCTGCGCGATCGACCCCGGGACGAGGGCGAGCGCGATCGCTTCGCGGTAGCCGAGGGCGACGAGCTCGTGGGCGAGGAGGCGTTCCCTGCGGTACGCGTCCGACGGAACGGCCTGGGAGACGATCAGCGGCTCGGCGGCGACGAGCCGATCGTAGCCGACGATTCGGGCGATCTCCTCGACGAGGTCTTCGGGGATACGGACGTCGCCGCGCCACGCGGGCGGGACCGCGGCGATGCGCGCGCCGTCGATCGCGACCGCGAAGCCGAGCGCTTCGA
>CAZZZK010000259.1:0-2130 GCA_964658555.1 Vulcanimicrobiota bacterium
TCACGCGGAGGGCGTCGAGGGTCCCGGGTTCGGCGAGGGTGCGCATCGGACGCCAAGACTCGCGCGGGCGACCGCGGCGTTGCAGGGCGGCCGCGCGTGGTACGCTAGCGCGGTATGTCGCTCGCGAATCCGAACGGACCGCGCTGGGTCCGCAAACAGAAGGCCGCGCGGGATCGCGGGCTCATCGGCATTGCGCCGATCCGGCGCTTCCTCGCGGCGCTCTTTCGGAGCCGCACGCCGCGGCGCTGATCGCGAGTTCGAAGCCCGGCGCGAGCGTCGTCTCGCCGCCGGCGCCCGTCGTACGAAGCGAGACGCCGTGGCGCCCCGGGGCGAGGCCGCGCAGCGCGAGCGTCGCGACGAATCCGACCGGCCGGATCGTATTGGCGTTGAAGATGGCCACGCCGTACGTCGCGCGCGTCGGCGCACCGTCGACCAGGACGTCGACCGCGCGCACGGGCGAGCCGTCGCCGCCGCCGAGGGCGAATCCGTCGAGCCGCAGCGTCGCGCTACGCGCGTCCGCGACGACGCGCGCCGGTGCCGCGACCGTCGCGTCGCCGTCTCTCGCGTTGGCGACGAGCGCGACGTTCGCGGGCGGGTCGATTCGTTCGCTGCCGTAGTATCGGTCGTTGAGCGCGAGCAGCGCGAACGGGGCGGCGACGAGCGCGTACGCGAGCCAGCCGCGCGCGACGGCGCGCGAGAGCGGGCGACGCACGCGCGGCGGAACGGCGCGGCGGATCGAGATCGCGCTGACGTACATCGTCGCGACGGACACCGGCAGCCAGTAGCGCCCCTGCAGCGAGACGACGCCGTCCGAGGCCGCGTAGACGGTGCAGAGCATCGCCGTCCAGACGACGTACGCGTTGACGAGCACGTCGCCGCACGCGAGCGCGATCGCCCGGGCGGGGCGCGTTCGCGCGACGGCGCGTAGGCGGCGAACGACCGCGACGCGCGAGACCGCGAAGGCCGCGGCGAACGCGATCGAGAGCAACGCGACGAACGCCGCGACGATCGCGAACGCGGGCGGCGCGAAGAACGGCGTGTCGTTCCATCCGAAGGCGAGCCAGAAGCGATCGAACGAGATGCCGCCCGCGAACGCATCGGCGGCCGCGTTCCCGATCTGCGCGACGAAGCGGCCGGCCCCGATCTGCGAGATCGCGGTACCGTGCGGGCCGTCGAGCACCGGCCGCAGCATCCCGGCGGGCGTCGCGTAGCGCGCGGCGGCGAAGGCGGCTGCGGGGATGCAGACGAGCGCGGCGAGCGCGAGCGCGGCGCGCGGCCGTGAAACGCGCGGCAGCAGCGGTGCTCGCGATGCGACGAGCGGCGCACATGCGAGCGCGAGCGCGAGCGCGTCGTGCAGCTTCACGAACGCGAGCGCGGCGAGCGCGAGGCCGAGTGCGAGCGAACGTCCGAGTGCGAACGGCCGGCCGCGCCACGCGAGCGCGCACGCGAGCGCGATCGTCACGAGCGCGAACGTGAGGTTGTCGGGCTGGACGTACGACGCGACCCACGACGTCATCGGGAAGACGCCGATCGCGGCGACGAGCGTGAGTGCCGGGCCGTGCCCGAGGCCCTGCGCGCGCAGCACGCGATACGCGAGCGAGAGGCTCGCCGCGAGCAGCACGAGGCCGAGCGATCGCGTCGCGTAGTACGCGATCGTGAACGAGCCGGTCGCGGCGCGCGCGGCGCTCATGATCAGGGCCGCGAGGGAATAGTAGCCGGCGGGGTAGGCGTATGCCGCGAACGGTGCGGGCGTCGACGCGCTCGGCAGCGCGTGCGTCGCGCGCGGCGGGCGCGCGTCGAGCCGCGCGACGAAACCCGCCCCGCCGTAGTCCGGCACGACGCGCGCCGAGCGGAGGTAACGCACGCTCTCGAAGCGTGTGGCGTTCTCGAGATAGCGCAATGCGGGCGACGAGTTCGAGGCGCCGGCGCGTCGGTCGACGCGGTAGAACCGGCCCGCGTCGTAGAGCGCGAAGACGTAGTCCGCGTGCGCGTTCTCGTCGTTTCCCTGCAGCAGCGGGAGGCGAATCATCCAGACGGCCGAGATCGCGACGGCGAGCACGATGACCGCGGCGAGTGCCGCACGTTCGCGTACGGTCGTTCGAACCTGATCCGCGAGCCGATCCTCCGCAC
>CAZZZK010000259.1:2140-3877 GCA_964658555.1 Vulcanimicrobiota bacterium
ACGTTCGAATCCGCGCGACGGCGCGACCTCGAAGAGATAGAGCCGCGGACGTCCTACGGCTCTTCTCCCTATCGGCAGATCGGCGCGCGAACCGCACGCTCGCGTCGCGCCGGCGCGCGAGCTACATCTTGTAGCTGTGGAGTCCGCTCACCCAAATGTTCACGCCGAGGTAGCAGAACATGATCGATATGAAGCCGAGGACCGAGAGCCACGCCGAACGCTGCCCGCGCCAGGCGTTGCGCGTGTGGAGATGCATGTACATCGCGTAGATGATCCACGACGCGAGCGCGGCCGTCTCCTTGGGATCCCACTGCCAATACGCACCCCACGCCTCTTTCGCCCACCAGGCGCCCGTGATGATGCCGACGGTCAGGAGCGGCAGGCCGACCGCGACGATGCGGTAGGTCATGATATCGAGCTTCGCGAGCGACGGCAGGGTCGCGAGCCAGAGCGCGAGCGGGTTGCCCGCGGCGGCCTCCGAGCCGAGCGCGGGCGAATCGCCGCCGACGATCCGGCGCTGCGGGGCGTCCGCGTATGCCTGCATCGAAACGGCCCCGCTCGGGCCGCCCGCCGTCGCGCCGCGAACGGTGAAGCCGCGCGCGGCCGTCCGCTCGAGCGAACGCTCGCCGTAGAATTTGATGAGGTAGAGAATCGACGTGACGGCCGCGACCATGAACGCCGCGTACGACGTCACGACGAGCGGCACGTGGATCTTGATCCAGTACGACTGCAGCGCCGGCACGGCGGGCAAGTAGCCTTCGTTCCAGGTCAGCGCGTAGGCGAGGAACGAGGCCGCGATCGCCTCGACGAAGCCGCCGATGAACCACAGATCGTATTTGATCGAGAAGCCGATGAAGATCGCGACGCTCATCGCCGAGAAGAGCGAGAGCGAGCCGTAGAGATTCGTCAGCGGCCAGATGTGGCTGGTCTGGAAGCGGTAGACGAGTTCGACGAATTGGACCGCGCAGCCGATGAAGGCGAACGGGATCCCGATCAGCTTCGAAATGCGATCGCGCGAGAGAAAGTACGTCAGAAAGGCGAGCGTACTCATGATGTACGCGGAGATCGCGACGACGATCAGGAGCTGGTCTGTATTCATGCCATAACCTCGGATACCGGGTTAGACTGCCGCGACCACATCTACTGCGTCCGCCTCCGCCGCCCGCCGACGCCGGTTCGCGGGTCGGGCGCTAGGTCTCGAAAACGCGCCGTGCCGCCGCGGAGTTCCGCAACGCGAGCCGGGCGACTCGGCCGAGCCGATCTTCGAGCGCCCGACGCCGGGCGGGCATGACGAGCGGCAGCTCGACGAGTCGCCAGAAAACGATCCCCGCGCCGAGTCCGGCGGCGGCGGCGAGATACCACGGTGCGCCTCGCGCGAGGAGCCAATCGAGGATCGGCTGGTGGGCGAGATAGATCGAATAGGAGACGAGCCCGATCCAGGCGAGCGGCCGAACGCCGAGAAGCCGCGCGCACGCGGGCGTGGTCCCCGCGACGACGAGCGCGAACGTCGCGAGCGCCCAGAGCGGATCGCCGTGATCGGTCGCGGGATCGCGGATCTGCGTCGCGGCGGCGACCGCGAGCGCGGGAAAGGCGAGCCATGCGATCGCGATACGTGCGCGGCCGCCGCGTAGCGCGAGATCCGCCGCGACGATGCCGAGCATGAACGTCGGCAGGCAGCCCGCCTCGGCGATGCCCGCGGGCGAGCCGTACCAGGCGTAGAGCGCGACGCCCGCGAGG
>CAZZZK010000260.1:0-3870 GCA_964658555.1 Vulcanimicrobiota bacterium
CATCACGCAGGGCACGTTCCTCGACGAGGAGCTCCTCGCGCAGCTGCTCGCGGCCGGCCTCGCGCACGTGCAGATCAGCTTCCAGGCGCCCGAGAAAGTGCTCGCCGCGCAGATCGCGGGCACCGACGTGTTCGATAAGAAGGTCGCGTCGCTGCGCATGGTCGCGCGTGCCGACGTCGCGCTCACGTTCAACTACGTGCTGCATCGCCTCAACCACCACACGCTCGAGGACGTCATCGCGTTCGCCGAACGCGAGGGGATCCGCCGCCTCGAACTCGCGAACGTTCAGTTTTACGGCTGGGCGTACAAGAATCGCGGCGCGCTCTTACCGACGCGCGAGCAGGTGATGCGCGGCCAAGAGATCGTCGATGCCGCCAAGGCGCGGCTCGGTGCGAAGATGGACATCACGTACGTGCTGCCCGACTACTTCGAAGAGGTTCCGAAGCCGTGCATGCACGGCTGGGGCGAAGTCGCGCTCACGATCACGCCCGACGGCCGCTTCCTTCCGTGCCCCGCCGCGGCGACGATCACGACGCTGAGCTTTCCGAACGTCAACGACTGCTCCGTCACGGATGCGTGGCGCACGAGCCCGGCGTTCCGCGCGTATCGCGGCGAAGACTGGATGCCCGAGCCGTGCCGCTCGTGCGATCGTCGCGAGATCGATCACGGCGGCTGCCGCTGCCAGGCCTTCATGCTCACGGGCGATGCGGGCAATACCGATCCCGCGTGTTCGCTGAGCCCGTATCACGCGAAGATCGTCGCGCTGCGCGATTCCGTCTCGGAGCCGACGTTCAGCCCGCGCCGGCCGGAGCCCGCCGCCGCCAGGTGATCGTCCGCGTCCTCGGTTCCGCTGCGGGCGGCGGCGTCCCGCAGTGGAACTGCGGATGCGCGAACTGCGCCGCCGCGAGAGGCGGGGCGGCGCCGCGCCGGTCGCAATCCTCGTTCGCGATCTCGGCGGACGGCGTACGCTGGTGGCTCGTCAACGTTTCACCCGATATCGCGCAGCAGATCGAGACGGTCGAGGCGCTGCAGCCGCACGCCGTGCGCGGCACGCCGATCGCGGGCTTCCTCGTTACCGATGCGAACGTCGACCATCTCGGCGGCCTCGCGGTGCTGCGGCAAGACGGCGATCACCGGTTCGCGACCTATTCGAGCGCCGCGATCCGCGACGTCGCGCTCACGCAGCCGGCGTTCGCGCCGTTCGCGAACGCGCCGCACGAGTGGCACGCCGTCTCCGCGAACTCCCGCTTCGCGCTCGACGACCGCTTGCGCGTGCGCGTCGTTCCGGTCGCCGGCACGACGCCCGGCTACGACGGCAGGCGGCGCGTCCCGGGCGCGGTCGTCGCGTACGAGATCGCGGATCTCCTCAGCGGCAACGTCGCGCTCTTCGCGCCGGTGTTCGCGGCATACGACGAGACGTTGCGCGACGCGGTCGCCCGCGCGCACGTCGCGTTCCTCGACGGTTCGTTCTGGTCCGACGACGAGCTCGGCCACCTCGGCGTCGCCAAACCCGCGCAGAGCCTCGGGCATCTTCCCGTCGGCGGCCCGGACGGTTCGCTCGCGGCGCTCGGCGACGTGACGTCGCACGTCCGCGTGCGGTACGCGCATCTCAACAACACGACGCCGCTGCTGGACCCGGCTTCGCCGGAGCGCGAAGCCCTCCGAGCCGCCGGTGCGGACATCGCGTTCGACGGGATGCAGTTCGATCTCTAAGCGCCCGCACGCGCCTTTCCGCCCGCCCGCATGGGATGGCGGCCGTTGTAGATCGTATCGAAGCGGCGCGGGCGATACAGCATCTTCGTCGAGATGAGCTGCCGCTCGAAATAGCTCCAAACGTCTTCGTTCGGGCCGAGGACGCGCCTCGGAATCGCGACGATCGGGACGCTCCGGCCCATGACGACGAAGGCTTCGTCATAGGCCGACACGCTGACGACGTCGGGCCAGCGGATGAAGCGATCCGTCGCCTCGACGAGCCGAAACCCGTCGGCTGCGAACGTGACGTGCGTGACGCCCGGATAGTGCGTCAGACGTAGCTTCCGCAGCCCCGCACGAGCGATCACGATCGAAAAAGCGCCGAGAACGGCGTACGGAAAGCCGAAAAACACCCAGAACGATTCACGCGGGTCACCGTGTGCGCCCGCGGAAACTCCGAGCGCGATCTGACCGATGCCGAGTGCGGTTTGAAAGACGCCGAGCGCGACCTGGAACCGCCCGCCACTTCGCATCCGTTGCGGCGCGAGTACCGAGCGAAGGCGAGCGAACTCCTCATCGGTCAGCCGAAACTCGATCGGCTCCGGCACGACGGCAACCGCGTTCTCCAGGCATCCTCCATTGCGGACCTTCGGCCGCCTACACGAGCGGCGGCGGCGGCTTCCCTCTACCGTCCGCTCCCATGTGTGCCCCTTCTTCGACTTCCGCGCCCCTCGGCATGCGATCCTCGTCACCTGTGCGGCGGTGTGGCGTGCCGACGCTCTCGCCGCCGCGCAACGCCGTCGTGAAGACGTCGGAGGTCAGCAACGCTACGCATCCGTCATAATCACGATGGTGCCGGGCGTTCGGAGCTGTTAGGCTCGTCGGGCCGCGAGGACGGGCCGCTCTTTTCGAGCGGCGGTCGCGCGTGCGACCGTAGCCGAGAGGCACCACGTGCAGATGCGAAACAGCGATCTCCAGAGCGACGTACGCGACGAGCTCGCGTTCGACCCGAGCGTCGACGCGCGGCATATCGCCGCGAGGACCGCGGGCGATACCGTCACGCTATCGGGAACCGTCCCGTCGTACTCCGATAAACTCGCGGCCGAGCGCGCCGTCAAGCGCGTCTCCGGCGTCCGCGGCGTGACCGACGAACTCATGATCGATCTGCCGGCGTTCCATCGCCGCACCGACGCCGACATCGCGGCGTCGGCGCGCGAAGCGCTGCGTTCCAATAGCGGCTTCGACCGCGACGCGATCGCGGTGACGGTCGACTCCGGGTGGCTCACGCTCGCCGGCACCGTGGACTGGCAGTTCCAACGCGAACGGGCTCGCGAAGCCGTCGCTTCGCTGGTCGGCGTGCACGGGATCTCGAACGAGATCGTACTGACGAACCGCGTCGCGGTCTCCGACGTTCGAGCGCAGATCGCGGAGTCGTTCCGGCGCAGCGCGCAGATCGACGCGAAGCGGATCGACGTCGAGGCGAGCGGCGGAACGGTGACCTTACGCGGGTCGGTCGACTCGTGGATCGAGCGCGAGGACGCGGCGATCGCCGCGTATTCGATCGCGGGCGTGACGCACGTTCGAAATCTCACGACGGTTCTTTGAGCGGCGATGCCGTGACGCGATATCGAAACGATACTCGGCGACCTCATCTGCCTGCCGTGCATGATGCCGCTCGTCACGAGCCAGTTCTCTGACGCGAGCGAAGGGCGATCGGCCGAACGTCGTCCCCGGCGGCTCGACGAATTTCGCCGCCCTCGGCCGATACCGCGCGATCCCGGTCGACACGGTCTTCACCGTCGCGTATTCGGTACGCTCGGCGCGGATCGCGGTGTACGGCCTGCTCGGTCTCAAGAAAGGACCGACCCGCACGTACGACGGCAGCCGCGACGCCGCCGCCTCGAAGAACACGATCGCGAAGATGCTCACGTGACGCCGCGTTTCGAGCCGTACCGTATTCGTCGGTCGCGATAGCGGATACGTCGCCCGAACGGCGTCGCATCCGTCGCCCTCCGAAACGGGGGAGCGTCGCGGGGCGGACCGAAGCCACCCGAGCGAATGTCCCTACGATACGCCGCCGTGCGCCTCGTCTCGATCCTCGTCGTCGCGGGCCTGCTCGTGCGAGGGCGCGCGATCGCACAAACCGTCGAGTCGCCTTCGCCGCAGCCCGCGCCGGCC
>CAZZZK010000261.1:0-3867 GCA_964658555.1 Vulcanimicrobiota bacterium
GCGACTCACCGCCGCGGAATCCGCCGGGCCGGCCGCCGCCCGGTCCGCGCTCGCCGCCGCGATCGAAGCGTCGATTGCCCGGCGCGTAATAGCCGCCGTTCGCTCGCGGCGCGACGTACGCGTGACCCTGGAATTGCCCCCCGCCGCGGTAAACGTTGTGGACGCGCACGTTATTGTAGATGCGCGCTCCGCCGACGTAGCGATACGGCTGTCCGTAGAATGCCCCGCCGTGCCACCACCCGGCTCCGACGCCCGTGCCGAAGAAGAACGAAAGCCCGACCGTCGGACCGTAGTAATTCCACGGGTGACCGAGATAGTACGGAACGCCGCCCGCGTACGTGTACGGCGTGTCGATCTCGTTCGCGGCGAGATACGGCCCGGCGTTGTAGCCGAGGATGCTTACGATCATTCCGGGTGCGAGCGTCAGCCCGGTCGGATTGATGATCGTCCCCTGATGGAGTTGGACGTTGTCGACGTACCCCCGCTCGTCGCGGACCGCGAGATTGTATCCGCCGTCGAAGCTGACGATCCGGCCGCGAATCTGCTCGTCTTGCGATCCGGTATCGTAGCCGGAATTCGCGTACGAGGGCACGTTCTGTGCGACCGCCGCAACGGGTCCGGCGACCGGCGCCGCGAGGGCGAGAGCGGCGAGGCCGATACGAAGATAAGGTTTCATATTCTTTACAACCGTTCTTCGTTCGCGGAAGTTCTGTCAGGCCTCACAGTAACGGCCGCTTAGACGCGTACGGCGATGAGAATTCGATTATCGCGGTTCGAGCGTCGCGTCACCGATCGTCGCGCCGAGAAATCGCAGCGTATCGCGGCGCGCGATCTGTTCGCCGAGCCCGCCCGGCACCTGATCGAAGGCGTGATTGCTCCACGGCAATTCGACCGCGACGACGCGAGCGCCGGCGGCGCGGAGTGCGTTCGCGAATTCGCGCTGGAAATCGATTCGCACGAGCTGATCGCGGTCGCCCGCGATCAGAAACGTCGGGGGGAGCGCGTGCGAGACGAGCCGGATCGGCGACGCCGCTCGATAGCGATCGGGATAGCGTTCCGGCGTCCCGCCGACGTACGCGCGCAGCATCGAGCGCACGTTCGCCGGGTCGAACGACGGCAGCCGGCGATAGCCCGCCGTGAGATCGACGGGCGCGTAATATCCGATCGCCGCACGGACGCGGAGCGGCTGCGGATCGTAGGCCGCGAGTAATGCGAGCTCGGCACCGGCGCTGCGACCCATGATCGCGACGCGCGCCGTGTCCGCATCGAGCGCGACGCGGGCGCGGGCGATCGATGCGATCGCGTCGTCCACGTCGGCGAGCTGCGTCGGGAATCGCCACCGCGGCGCGAGGCGGTAGTCGGGCGCGACGACCGTGTACCCGCGCGCCGCGAGCGCCCGGCCGATCGGTGCTTCGTCGGCGCGCGAACCGAAGAGCCAGCCGCCGCCGTGCACGTCGATCACCGTCGGATGCGGCCCGGGCGCCCGCGGCCGGTAGAGATCGTATCGCAACGTGAAGCCGTCGCGCGTGCGAAACGGGATGCCGTTCGTGATCCGAATACCGAGGGGCTCGGGTGCCCGCACGAAGCTCCGCGCGACGGAGTACGCCGTGGTCCCGTCGTCGTGCCCGATACCCACCGCCGCGAACGCGCGGTCCGAGGCCGCCTCCGCGAGCGGTACGGCGGCGAGCGGCCACGCCGCGCAGAGCATCGCGACCGCCGCGATCGCGAGAGCGATGCGCCGCGACCTCGCTCGCGCGAGCAACCCGACGGCGACGATCGCGAGCGCCGCGGCCGCCACGCCCCACGGCGCGAGCTCGGGGACGGCGACCGCGAAGGCGAGCAACGGAAGCGCCGGCGCCGGGACGACCGCCCAGATCTCGACGGCGAGGACGAGCGCGGCGATCGCGATCGCGACGATCCCGCGCACACGCATGAGGGGGAGCTACGACGCGTCGCGCCGGCTCCCCCATCGATGCGTCGTTCCGGTCAGCGGCCTCTAACGGCCGTGCGCGTCGCCGCCGCGATCGGAGCCGCCGTGCGTTTCGCCGCGCGACCCGCCCTGCCGGTCGCCGCCGCGCTGTTCGCCGCCGCGCGCAGCGGCATCGCCGCGGTACGCGCCCGCAGTGCCGCCCGGCTGGTAGGAGCGCTGCGCGTTACCGTTCGCCGGGGCCCGCTGGACGTTCTCGCGCTGTACGGCGTCGCGTCGGACGTTGCCGCCGCCGGAATACGCGCCGCCGTTCTCGCGATAACCGCCCTGCGGATAGCGGCGCGAAGCATCGTAGGCGCCCGTCGCACGTCCCTGGTACTGCTCGTCGCCGCGATACCGAGCGTTCCCGCCGTACTGAGCGTTTCCGCGATACGGCGTCTCGCCGCGATACTGATCGTTGCCGCGATACACGTTGCTGATGTGAACGTCGTTGTAGACGCGGCTGCGGCCCGCGTAGTCGTAGCGCGGATAGTCGCCGCCGTGCCACCAGCCGCCGCCGCTGCCGAAGAAGAACGAGAGACCGATCGTCGGGCCGTAGTAGTTCCACGGATGTCCCGAATAGTACGGGATCCCGCCGCCCGCGTAGGTATACGGCGTATCGACTTCGTTCGCGGAGAGATACGGTCCTGAATTATATCCGAGGATGCTGACGACCATCCCCGGTTCGAGCGTCAAGCCCGTCGGATTGATGATCGTTCCCTGATGCAATTCGACGTTGTCGACGTACCCTTGATCGTCGCGGACGGCGAGGGAGTACGCGCCGTCGAAACTGAGGACGCGGCCGCGGATCTGCTGATCTCCCGCATTTTCCTGATCGTCGCCGGCAGCGTACGAGGGGACGTCTTGCGCCTGCGCGGCGACGGGTGCGACGAGCGCGAGGGCCGCGAGAGCGAGGACGATTTGGCTTTTCATATTTCGTACAACGCGTCGCGACGACGGAAGTGCTGGGGTGCGGCTGGGCTCCGGAGAATCGCCGTACCGGAGGTGGAGCGGCCGCGCATCGAAGGACACGCGGACGTCCTTCGGTGCTCACGGCGGAGGTAGGATGCATTCTTTCCGGCGCGGTTCGATCGCCGTCGTCTTCGTCGCATGCGTCGCCTTGCTCGCGCTCGTCGCCGTGCTGCCCGCGGCGACCGTCGGCTGGCGCGAGCGCGGCTACACGGGGATGCGACTCGCTCCGGGCTCGCCGCTCGTCGCGAGCGTCGACGCGGATTCACCTGCGGCGCGTGCGGGGGTTCGCGCCGGGGATCGTATCGTCGCCGCGTCGTTCTCGCCGCGAGAACACGTCGCGCTGCTCGCCGCGCGGCCCGGATACACGTTCCGCTTCGCGCTCGAGCGCGACGGCCGCACGCGACCGGTCGCCGTGACGGCGATCGGCATGCCGCCCCGCTATACGTTCAGCGAAGCGATCCTCATCGTCACGGAGACGATATCGTTCGCCGTGTTCGTGGTGCTCGGTGCGTTGCTCGCGGCGTTACGGCCGGGACCGATGACGTACTGGCTTTTCGTCTTCGGCATCTGCACGGCGCCGCTCGATGCGGTGGGGCCGTACTACGCGGCCGTCGCGCCCGCCGGGCTCGCGGTCGCGATATACGTCGTCACGCACGTCGCGTTCGGAGGCTGGAGCGTACTCCCGCTGCTGCCGTTCGTGCTGCGCTTTCCGTCGGGCGAGATCGCGCGCGGATGGCGCCGCACCGCCGATCGGATCGCGCTGACCTACGTCGTCCTCGGCCTCGCGTACTACGTCGCGCTCGCGCTGCGCGACGTTCGAACGTTCGATCGCGCGGCGCAGATCGCCGACGACGTACCGGCGCTCGTGGCCTTCGCCGCGGCGTTCGGCATCGTCATCGCCGGCATCGTGACGAGCGACGGACCCGCCC
>CAZZZK010000262.1:0-747 GCA_964658555.1 Vulcanimicrobiota bacterium
AGAAACGACGTGTGGAGCACGTACGCGTCGCTCGCGTCTTCCGAGGCCTCGATCGCGAGCACGCTGCGGTCGGCGAGCGCGGCGATCGTCTCGAGCGAGCCGTCGGCGCGCCGTAGCCGCACGACCGACCGCGCGTTCGCGAGCGAGGTGACGAGGATCCCTCCGGCCGCGAGCGCGTGCGACTCGAGGGTCTCGTCGCCTTCGGCGATCAGGCACCGCCACGCTTCGCGCTCGAGCCGGTCGTAGGCGACCTCGAAGAGTGCGAAGCGCGGCGCGCCCTCGTCCGTGCGTATCAGCAGCGACGCGTTCCCGGGGACCGCGAAGAAAAGGGCGTCGCGCCCGGCGGCGACCGGCGCGAAGCGCGGCACCGGCTGCGCCGTATCGGCGACGTAGACGCTCGACCGCGCCCAGCCGGAGTGAACGGTCGCCGCCAGGCGGCGCCCGTCGGCCGAGATGCCGAGCGAGACCATGTCCTCGCGGGCGAGGCCCTCCCCGAACACGAGCGTATCGCGCTCGGGCGCGGTGCCGAGCTCGCGGCGATAGACGCGGACGTCGTATTCGCCGCCCGGCGGATACCGCGTGTAGAAGAACGCGCGCTCGTCCGCCGTCCACGCGACGCTGCAATGGCGGGTGTCCGGGATCGACTCCCCGAGATCGCCGCCGTCTTCGGAGCGCAGCACCCGCAGCGTGCTGCGCTCGTCGCCGTTGCGCGAGAGGCCGTACGCCACGTACGTCCCGCGCGGGCTG
>CAZZZK010000262.1:757-3856 GCA_964658555.1 Vulcanimicrobiota bacterium
CCAGTCGAGCGACGTCAGCCCGCGCGGATCAAGCGCGAGCGGATCGAGCAGCGCGCGTTCGCCCGCCCCGTCGCGTACGAAGAGGACCGGCTGGTCGGCCTCGCCGCGCCGCGCCGTGTAGAACGCGCGACCGCCCCGGACCGCCGGGACGCCGATCGCGTCCGTGCGCAGGAGTCCGTCGAAGCGCGCCGCGAGCGCCTCGCGGTCGGGGAGCGCGTCGAGGTACGCGCGCGTACGTTCGTTCTGGCCGGCCGTCCACGCCCGCGTCGCCGGGTCGGCGCCGTCTTCGAGCGAGCGGAACGGATCGAGGGCGGGGTCACTCTGGAGCATCGCGGTGCCTTCCGCGCAGCCGGCGTTCAAGCCCCGTCCCGGTCACCGCATCGCCGTACGGCGGGCGCGAGCCGGGCGGCGAGCCCGGCCGCCCGCCGCGTCGTGCTCGATGCGCGCCCAGCGATCGTAGATGTCGGCGATGTATCCGCGCGTCTCGGGGTACGGCGGGACGCCCCGATAGTACGCGACGGTGCCGCCGCCGGCGTTGTAGGCCGCGAGCGCCGTCGCGTACGGGTCGGCGTAGACGCCGTCGTAGCGCGCGACGTACCGCCCGATCAGCGTCGCGGATCCCGCCATCGCGTCGCGCCAGTCGAAGGGATCGATCCCGAGATCGGCCGCCGTATCGAGCGTGAACTGCCCGATCCCGACCGCGCCCGCTCCCGAGAGCGCGTCCGGATCGAACGCGCTCTCCTGGAGCAGCAGCGAGGCGAAGAAGCCGGGGTCGAGGCGGTGCAGGCGGGCGTCGGCGATCGCCTGCGACGTCAGCAGCAGCGCGTCGAAGGGCTCCAGCCGGTGATTCGCGCGGACCGCCGCGTGGACGATCGCGAGAGCGATCGAACGATCCGGGGTATCGAAGAGCAGTCGCAGCCCGCGCAGGTCGTCGGTGTGCGGGCCGATCCGCCATCCGAGCGCACGGTCGTTCAGCAGAACGAACTGCGCCGGCACCATCGGATCGCGGTTCGGCGGCGCGTACGGACGTGCGTCCGAACATGCCGAAGTCAATAGACAAGCGAACGAGAGTGGAAGGTGAGCGACGACGCTCGGCCCAAAACGCTTCAAAATCGACTCGCAACGCGTCAAGAAACGGGAAAGCATTCAGGGATTTATGAGGGGTTTGGAGTCGTGATGTTCTTTGTTTCGCTCATCGTCGTGATGGTCGTCGGCGACTTTGCGTCGACCTTCGGCTATCACGTACCGCAGCATCTCTGGGGGAAGTTGCACCTGCGGACGCATCACGATCGCTCGCGTTCCTACTGGGACCATGCGGTCATCTCGAAGGATCCGGGCGTCATGCTCGACGGGCTCCTCGGCGCGATCCCGTACCTCATCGTCGCGGCGCCGTTCTTCTTTCTCGGCCCGTGGTCGGTCGCGGGCGCGCTCGTCGCGCTCGTGCTCGGACAGTTGCACGTCTGGTGGCGCCACACGACCGATCTCGGCTGGAAGAGCCCGAAGCTCGTCGCCGACATCTGCCGCACGTTCATGATCGTCCTACCGGAAGATCACGACGGGCACCATCGCAATCCCGACGTCGAGTTCGGCGATCTGTTCCGGTTCTACGACGCGCCGGCGCGTGCGTTCATCACCTACGTCCGCGCGGCACAGCGCAAACGCCGGACCGCGCTCAAGAGATTAGAACGGATCCGCGCGCTGCGCGTGATGCGCACGACGCAACAAGCGTAGCAGCGATAGCGGAGACTTGATGATAAAGCGGACCCTTCTTCTCATCTCGGATACGGGCGGCGGCCATCGCAGTGCCGCACAGGCCATCGGAGCCGCCCTCGATCAGACGAGATTCGGGCCCGACGGCGCGCCGCTCGCATTCGAGCATCGCATCGAAGACGTCGCCGCCCACTGTACGTTTCCGCTCTCGCAACTCGGGCCCGCTTATAGCGCGGCCCTTCGTTTCGCGCCGCCGCTCTACGGCGCGCTCTACCACGCGACCAACGGGAAGCGCCGCTTCAAGACGGTCGTGACCTTCTGCGAACCGCTCTATCGCAAGCGTCTGCGAGACCTGTTCCTCTCGTACAGACCGGACGTGATCGTCTCCGTCCATCCGCTGCTCAACCACGCGGCCCTGCGCGCCCGCGAAGACGCGGGGATGCTCGACATTCCGGTGATGACCGTCGTCACCGATCTCGGCCGCGTGCACGAGGGCTGGCTCGTTCCGGAGGTCGACGCCGTCGTCGTTCCGGCGCGCGAGGTCTTCGAGCGCGCGCGCGACCGCGGCATCCCGATCGAGCGCATCTACCAGCTCGGCCACCCGGTGCACCCGAAATTCGAAGACGTCTCCGAAACGAAGCAGCAACTACGCACGCAGCTCGGGCTGCCCGCGGATAAAACGGTCGCGCTGCTCATGGCGGGCGGCGAGGGCGGCGGGAAGCTGCTCCCGACGACGCTCGCGCTCGCGAAATCGCGGCTGCCGCTGCATATGGTCGTCGTGACGGGCCGCAACGCCGCATTGCGCGCGAAGCTGAACGAGCTCGCCGGAAGCCTGCCGACGCCGATGACGATCCTCGGCTACTGCGAGAACGTCCCCGAACTGATGCGCGCGGCGGATCTGCTCGTAACGAAAGCCGGCCCGGGCGCGATCGCCGAGGCGAGCCTCGCCGAAGTCCCCGTCGTCGTCTACGATTTCATCCCGGGCCAGGAGCGCGGGAACCTCGAGTACGTGCGCACGAACGGCATCGGCGTCGTGGCGCTCACGGCGAACGACGTCGTGCGCTCCGTACGCCGCATCGTCGCGAATCTCGAGCGCCTCGAGAGTATGCGCGACCGTCAGGCGTCCGTCGCACCGCGCGGCAGCTCGCGGCGCATCGCCGAACTCATCGCGAGCGTCGCCTACGGCACGACGTTCGTCGAAGCGCCGCGCCCGATGCACAAGCGCGTCAAGATCGCGGCCGCGGCCGCCGCACTCTAGCCCTACTGCGCCTTCGCGACCGCCTCGAAGCCGCCGCGTGCCGCGATCGTCGCGGCGCCGATCGCGCCCGCGTCGTTGCCGAGCGTCGCCGCGAGGATGCGCGTGCGGCCGCGCGGCGTCATCGTCGTGAG
>CAZZZK010000263.1:0-3855 GCA_964658555.1 Vulcanimicrobiota bacterium
CAAGGAGTCGGAGATCAGGCAGCTAGCGCGACGCCAAAGAGACCAGTGATGAATGCGGCCTGGCCTGGGATGTCGTCTTTCGGCACCATCGAATCTCTTCTCTGCGAATTATGCACCGTTTCGATACCTTGATCGTCCGCCGCGCCGCGTGGAAAAACCGGACCGTCGAGAAACGATCGGACCGGCAAGGGCATCAACGAACTGGTGGGCACTCATGGCGTAGCCGAAAACCTCGGGTCGAGTTGGGAGAACCTTCGCGCCGGGCGTCCCATCGCCATTTCCGGCCGGACGAAACGCCGTTGCCGAGGCGGCACGCGAGGAAAAAAAAAGCCGGCTCGCAGCCGGCGGACGTAGGGTGTTCTATCGGCGCAGACTAGGTCTGCGCACCTCCAACCATCGTATCGATGAGTCGTTGATTGCCGTCTGTACTAACGATGATCACCTCCCTTTGCCCGTCCGTTAACCTTCACTCGTATGTCTATGAAGGAGCCGCGGGTGTCGTATGAGGCCGCTATACCCCGCTCGTGCGGCGAACCCTCTCCGAACTCGTTCGATAGCCTTCCATTTTCAACAGCCGCGCCTTGATGTCGATGCCGTAGAGATAATGATGGAGCGCGCCGCTCGCGTCGACGACGCGATGACACGGGTAGAGCAGCGCGACGGGATTGCGCGCCATCGCTTGCCCGACGGCGCGTGCCGATTGCGGATGGCCGATCTCGCGGGCGATCCATCCGTACGATCGCACTTCGCCGGGCGGGATCTGCGCGGCCGCGCGCAGCGCCGCTTGCTCGAACGTCGAGAGTTCCGAGATGTCGAGCCGGTCGGCATCGACGGACCAGCCGTCGAAGAAATGAGCGACGACCTCGCGGACCCACTCGGGCATCTCGGCGGTCCGCACCGGACGGCGCAGGCGGCGCTCGATGAACGCCCGCATCACGGCCCGGTCGTCGCCGCGGTCGATCCCGACGAACGTGATCGCCGAGCCGCGCCACGCGATCGCGAGCGTCCCGAGCGGCGAATCGACGGTCGCGACGTCGTCCGGTGCGGTCGAACGCTGCTGACCGCGAATCGCGGCGATGTGTTCGAGGATGCGCGGAACGAGACTCGACGGCGGTTCGACGACCGGCAGGCACGTCAGGCAGTACGCGACGCCTTCGAACTCTTCGTAGATCGCCTGACACGTCCGGCAGCGACGGAGATGGGCGAGCACGATCTCGCTCGGCGGTTCGACGCCCGCTCGCATCTCGTCCCATAGTGCTTCGACGTCGCTACAGCGCATCTGATGTGTCTCCGGAGGGTGCGATCCGCCCGACTTGCGGGCCGAGAATTCGACGCAAGATACGCACGGCACGATGCACGTGCGACTTCACCGTCCCGATCGGCTGACTGAGGATCTCCGCGATCTCGGGATGACTGCGGCCTTCGATGAACCGTAGCGTCGCCGCGGCGCGCAAATGCATGGGCAGTTGCAATAACGCCTGCTCGACGAGCGCCAGATCCGTACCGCGTTCGACGACGTGCTCCGGCTGTTCGGGACCCTCTTGCGTGTTGTTGAGCAACGCATCGGGATCGGCGAGCGAATCGAGCGCTACGTTCGTCGGACGCTTGGATCGTAAGCGGTTCCTCGTCACGTTTAACGTGATCGTATACAGCCACGGTTGCAGTCTGAGCTCCGCGCGTTGCGCTTCGTCCATCTTTCCGAGCGCGCGGAACGCGCGCACGAAGGCGTCCTGCACGATCTCCTCGGCGTCTTCGCGATTTCCGGTCATGCGCAACGCGAATCCGTACAGGCGGCGCTGGAACTCGTCGACGATGCGCTCGAAGCGATCGATCGAGGGAAGCTCCGTGGACCGCCCGGCCCCGGGCCCGGGGGCTGCCGCCTTGCGCTCGGCGGTCCTCGTTTGAGGGACCACGCATACTCCTGAACGGGAGCGTCGCGTGCGCGCCCCTTAGCGATGTGGGCGGTCGATTTCTGCGACGCTCTCAGTGAGACCCTTGTGAGAGAAGCCTCGCGCGCGCGGCTCGCGCGCAGGGTTTGCACGCCGGAAATGCCGATGATACGAGGACATGCTCCACGTACGCGCGCTCGCCGCCGCCGTCTTCCTCGCGGCGACCGCCTGCAGCGCTTCGGTCGCGAACGCCGCGCAGCAGCCGCCGGTCGCGAAGACGCTCGAAAAGCTGTATCTCACCGCGTTCGACGAGGCGCTCAACCGTCACGCCCAGCTCGAAGGCGACGGTACCACCTACGTTTCGACGGGCGATATCTCGGCCGAATGGCTACGCGACGCGAGCGCGGTGATGGAGCCGTATATCGGCGAATCGCGCACCGACGGCCGCGTCGAGAACGCGATTCGCGGCGTGATCGCGCGCGAGGCGCGGTACGTGCTGATCGATCCGTACGCGAACGCATTCTCCGTCGATTACAAGGTCGTCGAACGGAAATTCGAGATCGATTCGCTGCTGTATCCGATCTGGTTCGCGGATCGGTATTGGCGCGCGACGGGCGATCGCTCGATCTTCACGGCGCAGGTCAACCGGTCGTTCGAGCGGACGCTCGACGTGCTGCGCGTCGAACAGCACCACGATCTGCGCTCGAGCTATCGCCACGCGGATCTGCTCAACGGCGGAAAAGGTTCGTGGGTGAAGTATACCGGGATGATCTGGACGGGTTTTCGGCCGTCCGACGATCCCGCGGTGTATCAGTACAACGTGCCCGACAACATGTTCGCGGTCGTCGTCCTGCAGCGTCTCTCGGCGATCGAGAAGCAGGTGTATCGTAACGATCGCGATGCGAATCTCGCGTGGGGCCTCGCGACGCAAGTCCAGACGGGGATCGAGCAGTACGCGAAGGCGACCGTGCCCGGCTTCGGGCGCGTCTACGCCTACGAGGTCGACGGGTACGGCCACTCGATCTTGATGGACGACGCGAACGTGCCGTCGCTGCTCTCGATTCCGTATTTCGGCTACCGTAAGGACGACGATCCGCTCTACCTGGCGACGCGCCGCTTCGTCCTCTCGCCGCAGAATCCGTATTTCTACTCCGGGCGTTACGCGAGCGGGATCGGCAGCCGCCACACGCCGCACAATTACATCTGGCCGCTCGCGCTCGTGATGCAGGCCCTCACGTCGACGGATGCCGCCGAACGGACCCGGATCCTCTCGTACATCGCCGCCTCCGACGTCGGCGATCACCGCTTGCACGAATCGTTCGATGCGAATTGGCCCGAGTCGTTCACGAGAGACGATTTCGCCTGGCCGAACGCCCTCTACGGCGAGCTCGTCGCGCGCGAACGCACGCACTAGGGACGGGCTGCTTCCGCGCGCCTCGCCGTCGTCGCACGACGGACGTCGTCTCGTCAGTGCGTGGGGAGTTTGCGGCGGTGGGGTTCGGTCGAGAAGAAGCGGAGGGTGACGATGCCGGCGCAGACGGCGACGTCGTCGGGGCGGCGGTAGAGCCGGCCGTCGACGTCGACGAGGAAATCGCCGCGCCGCAACCCCTCGAGCGCGCGGCGGATGCTGCGGTCGCGCTTGTCCTGCGGCGCGCGCTTCCCGAGTGCTTCGAGGATCGCGAGAACGAGAAGCCGATCGACGCGCAGCGGCGTCGCGAGCGCGAACGCGCCCGACGTCGTCGTCGCGACGGTTCCGAGGTCGATCGGAATTGGGAGCCGGATCACCGCGCGTCGCTTCGCCCACGTTTCGACGCGTTCATCCTTCGAGGCCCGACGCGACGTGCGACGAATCGCGAACGTAATGCCAAGCACGCCCCCGCGACGCTCGCGGCGTCCGCAACGCAGCGACGATTCGTCGCTGCCGGTCATCCCGATCTTCATCGCCGTGATCGTTCTCGGGTTCGTG
>CAZZZK010000264.1:0-3830 GCA_964658555.1 Vulcanimicrobiota bacterium
AATGTTACGCGATCGGCGCGCTGCTCGCGGCGTCGGGGACGCTGCACTTCCGCAATCCGCAGACGTACGCGCAGATCGTCCCGCCGTATCTGCCCGCGCCGAAGAGCCTCGTCGCGATCAGCGGCGCGTTCGAGATCCTCGGCGGGATCGGCCTCGTTCCGCGCGCGACGCGCCGCGCGGCGGGGTACGGGCTGCTCGCGCTCCTCGTCGCCGTCTTCCCGGCCAACGTCTACATGGCGACGGACGCCGCGAGATTCGCGTCGCTCGCTCCGGCCTGGCTGCTCTGGGCCCGGCTCCCGCTCCAGCCGCTCTTCATGTGGTGGATCTACGCGGCGGCGATCGCTTCCCGGCGAGGGCGTTAGACGGCCTTGCCGTCGAGCGGGAGCGCGAGCGAACCGCCCATCTGCGTGAGTTCGATGAGTTTCGCGAACATGCGCTTGCGCAGCGCCGCGCTCGTCGTGCCGAGTTCGAAGACGCTGCCGAGCCAGAGGCCGTCGGCCGCGGAGCGCACGAGTTCGGCGATCGCGGGATCGATGCCGTCGTCCTCGAGACGCGCGGTCCACTCCGAATAGCGCGTCCGCAGCGGGGCGAGCAGCTGCGCGTTGATCGCGACCGCGGCCACGATCCCGGCGCTGACCTTGAGGGTCCGCGTGATGATGCCGTCGCGATCGACGCACGCCCGCAGGAAGGCCCGCGCGAAGCTGCCCGGACCCTGCTCGCCCTGCATGTTGCGCTGCAGATCGGCCTCGAACGACCCGACCACGTCCTCGATCATCGCCGCGATCAGCGAGTCCTTCGTGGAGAAGTGGTGCAGGATACCGCCCTTGGAAAGGCCGACTTTGACGGCAACGGCGTCGAGGGTCAGCTTCGAAGCCCCGTCCCGCGTGACGATTTCGGCCGCCGCGGCGAGAACGCTGCGGCGAGTTGCATCACCTGAGCCTCGATTAGCCATGACTTGCCTCGCACGTTGACGGGTAAAGGGGCGGCGTGGTATTCCTAATACCGTCCGGTCGGACGGTATCCCCTCCGACGACGTCGCCTCCGGGAGCACAGATTTCAGCCGAATGACGATCAGCCTAGCGCGGGAATCCTCTACCGCTCTCGATGACGCCGTGTCCGCCGCGGAGCGTGCCTTACTCGCGCGACAGCAATCCGACGGCCATTGGGTCTTCGAACTCGAAGCCGACGCGACGATCCCCGCCGAGTATATCTTGCTCGAGCATTTCCTCGACGAGATCGACGTCACACTCGAGCGCAAGATCGCGGTATACCTCCGCCGGATTCAGAACGCCGACGGCGGCTGGCCGCTCTTCTACCTCGGCGAAACCGACATCAGCGCGACCGTCAAGGCGTACTACGCGCTCAAGCTCGCGGGCGATTCCCCGGACGCCCCGCACATGCAACGCGCTCGGGCGCGGATCCTCGAGCGCGGCGGTGCGGCGAAGTGCAACGTGTTCACGCGCATCGCGCTCGCGCTCTTCGGCCAGATTCCGTGGCGAGCGGTGCCCGTCATGCCGGTCGAGATCATGCTCTTCCCGCGCTGGTTCCCGTTCCACCTCGATAAGATCTCGTACTGGTCGCGCACGGTCGTCGTCCCGCTGCTGGTGCTCACCGCGCTCCGCGCGCGGGCGCGCAACCCGCTCGGCATCGACATCCGCGAGCTCTTCGTGGTCCCGCCCGAACACGAGACCGATTACAGTCACATGACGGGCGGCAGTCCGCTCGCGAAGACGTTCGTCGCGATCGATCGCGTGCTCGGCGTCCTCGATCCGCTCGTCCCGCACCCGCTTCGCGCGCGGGCGATCGCGGCGGCGGTCCGGTTCACGACGCAGCGGCTCAACGGCGAAGACGGCCTCGGCGCGATCTTCCCCGCCATGGCGAACAGCCTCATGGCGTTCGCGGCGCTCGGCTACGCGAAGGATCATCCGGACCGCGCGATCGCCAAGCGCGCGATCGAGAAGCTGCTGGTCGTCGGCCGCGACGAGGCGTACTGCCAGCCGTGCATGTCGCCGATCTGGGATACGTCGCTCGCGACGCACGCGCTGCTCGAGAGCAACGGCCAGGACGCTCCGGCCGCGGTCACGCGCGCGAACCGGTGGCTCGTCGGCAGACAGGTGCTCGACGTCGTCGGCGATTGGGCCGTGCGCCGGCCGAATCTGCGGCCCGGCGGCTGGGCGTTCCAATACTGGAACGACTTCTATCCCGACGTCGACGATTCGGCGGTCGTCGCGATGGCGATCCACCGCGACGACCCGTCCGCCTATCGCGAATCGCTCTCGCGAGCGGCCGAATGGATCGTCGGGATGCAGAGTTCGAACGGCGGCTGGGGCGCTTTCGATGCCGAGAACGAGCACTACGCGCTCAACGAGATCCCGTTCGCCGATCACGGCGCGCTGCTCGACCCGCCGACCGAAGACGTCTCCGCGCGCTGCGTCGGCTTCCTCATCCAATACGGATACGACGTCGACGATCCGAGCGTCGCGCGCGGACTCGACTATCTGCGGCGGACGCAGCTGCCGAACGGCTCGTGGTACGGCCGCTGGGGCACGAATTACATCTACGGCACGTGGTCCGTGCTCAACGCGTTCCTCGCGGCGGGCGAGACGTCGCGAAACTCGCAGAACGTGCGCCGCGCGGTCGCCTATCTCTTACGAGCGCAGCGCGCCGACGGCGGGTGGGGCGAAGACGGCGCGACCTATTACGAAGAGTCGATCGATCTCTGCAAGGAGAGCACCGCGAGCCAGACCGCGTGGGCGCTGCTCGGCTTGATGAACGCGGGCGAGGCGCATCACCCGGCCGTCGCACGCGGCATCGAGTATCTCATCGCGCACCAAGCGGAGAACGGCTTCTGGAACGAGCCGTGGTTCACGGCCGTCGGCTTCCCGCGCGTCTTCTATCTGCGCTATCACGGCTACAGCGCGTACTTCCCGCTCTTCGCGCTCGCCCGTTATCGCAATCTCGTCGTTCGCGACCAGCCGCTGTCGAAGCTCGGCTTTTAAACTTCGGCGCTCGTCGCGAGCCCGGGAGGCTCGCCGGGTAGCCGTAGCGGCGGCGTCGAACGGAGCGCAAACGTAGGTCCGCCCGGTAGGAGTGATCATGCTCTGTCTGTCTCGGGTCCGCGCGACGGTCGTCGCCGCGGCCTTTCTCGGTGCGACGTTCGCGCTCGCGCCGGCCCGTCCGGCGATGGCGATCGTCAACACGGAGGCGCCGAACCTTCCGCTGACCGTCCAGCTCGTGTCGATCGGCGAGACGAAACACGGTTACGACACGACCAAGCTCTTCGGCTTCATGTACGGCCCCGCGATGCCGGCGGAAGCCAAGCATCTCACGACGACGTTCGGCGCGCTTCCGGTCTCGAATTTCTTCACGCTGATGAATTTTTCGATCGACGACGTGCTGAAATTCGTGAAGCGCGACGCTCTCAAGCTGCCTCCGGCGACGACGCTCTCGCGCAACGCGTTCGATAAGGCGCTGCGCGAAGCGGGCATCGCGCCGAACGGCCGGTACGACGTCGGCTACATGCTCGAAGGCCTCATCACGCATAAGTATCACCACGAGCTGATGGCCGATCTCTTCGCCAAGTATCCGAAAAAAGAAGTCGCGTCGTTTCACATCGTGCTGGAACACGTGATCGCCGATACGGCTTCGTCGAGGACCGCGGCGAACTAGTCCGACCGCCGTGAGACGGGAAATCATCGTCGTGGTGCTGCTGGCGGTCGCCTTCGTGGTCGAAGCGATCATCAGCATCCCCGAGTGGCACGGCGCGCCCTCCCGTCTCGCCGTCGGGCCGACCGACACCCCGACGACGCTCGCCGCGGCCGTCCCGACGG
>CAZZZK010000265.1:0-3808 GCA_964658555.1 Vulcanimicrobiota bacterium
GCGGAACGACCGGATCGCCGCGATCCCACGGCACGACCGGATCGCCGCGAACCGACGTCGCGGGGGTGCGTCAGCAGATCGAGGCGAGGCGCTCGAGGACGTAGGCGTATGCGTCGCCGTCGAGGCGCATGTGGCGCGCGAAGCCGAGGATGTCGACCGCGAGCGCGTCGCGGGTGCCGATGAAGACGCGGTACGTCGTCTCTCCGGCGACGCGCGCGAAGACGAGACGGCCCGCGACGAGCGCGAGGCCCGAGAACGCGGTCTGCGTGCGCCGCGGCACCACGTCGAAGAGCAGGTCGAAGACGGCGGTCAGGTGCGGCGTCGTCTGCACGCGCGAGGCGTGGTAGCGGACGTTCGCCGTGGCGGTCGAGTGCGGACGAGTCTCCATGCCGTGCGGCCTTTCGTAGCGTGTTTCCGGTATATCGGCCGAGGCGCTCGCGGCCGTGATGCCGCGGCCGCGCGGCGGCGCTCCCCCTTGCAACGGATGGAACGCGGCGCCGGTCTTGCGAGGGTGGCAGTTGGAAGCGCGAACGGCTCGGCTCCGCGTGGGCTCGACGCGATCGTCATCAAGGGCGCTCGCGAGCACAATCTCAAGAATATCGACCTGACGCTGCCGAGGAACCGGCTGATCGTCATCACCGGGCTCTCCGGGTCCGGGAAATCGTCGCTCGCCTTCGATACGATCTACGCCGAGGGTCAGCGGCGCTACGTCGAGTCGCTCTCGAGCTACGCGCGGCAGTTCCTGGGTCAGATGGAGAAGCCCGACGTCGATTACATCGAGGGCCTCTCGCCCGCGATCTCGATCGATCAGAAATCGACGTCGCGCAACCCGCGTTCGACCGTCGGCACCGTCACCGAGATCTACGATTACCTCCGGCTGCTCTTCGCGCGCGTCGGGAAGCCGCATTGCTACAATTGCGGCCGCGAAGTGAGCGCGCAATCGAGCGAGCAGATCGTCGATCAGATCGTCGAGCTGCCCGAAGGCTCGCGCATCCAAGTCCTCGCGCCGGTCATCCGCGGCCGCAAGGGCGAGTATCAAAAGCTCTTCGAAGAGATGGCGAAGGAGGGTTTCTCCCGCGCGCGCGTCGATGGCGTCACGCACGAGCTGCGCGAGAAGATCGAGCTCGATAAGAAGCGCAAACACACGATCGAAGTGATCGTCGATCGCCTCATCGTCAAGCCCGACGTCCGCAAACGCCTCACCGACTCGATCGAGACGACGCTGCGTCTCTCGAGCGGCATCGTGACGGTGCTCGTCGAGCCCGGCCGGAAGACCGGCCCGGAGACGCTCGAGACGAACGCCGGCACGTCGAAGGCGGCCCCGGCCGCGCGCGAGCTGACGTTCTCGGAGCAGCTGGCGTGCGTTGAGTGCGGTCTCTCGTTCGAAGAGCTGGCGCCGCGGCTCTTCTCGTTCAACTCGCCGTACGGCGCGTGCCCGGATTGCACGGGCCTCGGCGTGAAGATCGAGATCGATCCGTGGAAGGTGATCCCCGATCGCACGAAGTCGCTCGACGACGGCGCGATCGTGCCGTGGTCGAAGGCGCTCGGCGGCGGCAAGTATCCGTCGATGAATCCGTACTACATGCAGCAGGTCGAGAAGCTGCTGCGGTCGCGCCGCGTGAAGATGTCGACGCCGCTCGAGAAGATGCCCGACGGCCTCGTCGACGCGATCCTCTACGGCGTCGAGGGCAAACAGCAGTTCACGTACGAGTCCAAGAGCGGGCACGCGTGGTCCTATTCGGCGCAGTTCGAGGGCGTCGTCAACAACCTCAAGCGCCGCCACGGCGAGACGTCGTCGGAGTACGTGAAAGAAGAGATCGAGAAGTTCATGTCGGCCTCGACGTGCGCCACGTGCAAGGGCGCGCGCCTGAAGCCCGAGGCGCTCGCCGTGACGGTCGGCGGCGAGAACATCTCGGCCGTGACGACGATGTCCGTGGAACGCGCGGAGCGCTTCGTGCACGATTTCGTACCGACGGCGCGCGAGGAATTGATCGCCAACCAGATCCTCAAGGAGATCCGCGCGCGGCTCGGCTTCCTCACGAACGTCGGCCTCGGCTATCTCAATCTCTCGCGTTCGGCGACGACGCTCTCGGGCGGCGAATCGCAGCGCATCCGTCTCGCGACGCAGATCGGCTCGTCGCTCGTCGGCGTATTGTACATCCTCGACGAACCGTCGATCGGGCTGCATCAGCGCGACAACGACCGGCTCCTGGCGACCCTCAAGACGCTGCGCGATCTCGGCAATACGCTGATCGTCATCGAGCACGACGAGGATACGATGCGCGAGGCCGACGTCATCGTCGACATCGGTCCGGGCGCCGGACTCGAGGGCGGCCGGATCCTCACCGTCGGGACGCTCGAGGAGATCGTGCGCAACGACGAATCGCTGACGGGCGCCTATCTCTCGGGCAGGCAGTTCATCGCGATCCCCGCGGAGCGGCGTAAAGCGCGCGGCTGGCTCGGCGTGAAGAACGCCAAGGCGAACAATCTCAAGAACGTCGACGTGAAGTTTCCGATCGGCGTCTTCGCGGCGGTCACGGGCGTGAGCGGCAGCGGGAAGTCGTCGCTCGTCAACGAGGTGCTCGTCAAGGCGCTCAATCAGCACCTGCACAACCAGCCCGCGGGCGGCACGTACGGCACCGTCACGGGGGCGGCGCAGCTCGATAAGATGGTCGTCATCGATCAGTCGCCGATCGGCCGCACGCCGCGTTCGAATCCGGCGACCTACACGGGCGCGTTCGATCTCGTGCGCGAGCTCTTCTCCCTCGTTCCCGACGCGAAGATGCGCGGCTACGGCCCCGGGCGGTTCTCGTTCAACGTGAAGGGCGGCCGCTGCGAGGCGTGCGCGGGCGACGGCATCATCAAGATCGAGATGCACTTCCTACCCGACGTCTACGTCCCGTGCGAGGTCTGCAAAGGGAAGCGGTACAACGCGCAGACGCTCGAGATCAAATACAAGGGCAAGTCGATCGCGGAGATCCTCGAGATGCGCGTCGACGAAGCGGCGGAGCTCTTCGCCGCGATCCCGCGGATCAGCACGCGGCTCAAGACGATCGTCGACGTCGGCCTCGGCTACATCAAGATGGGGCAGCCGGCGACGACGCTCTCGGGCGGCGAGGCGCAGCGCGTCAAGCTCGCGACCGAACTCTCGAAGCGCGCGACGGGGCGCACGTTCTACGTCCTCGACGAGCCGACGACGGGTCTGCATTTCGCCGACATCCACAAGCTGCTCGACGTCCTGCAGCGGCTCGTCTCGCTCGGCAACACGGTGCTGACGATCGAGCACAATCTCGACGTCATCAAGACCGCGGATTATCTCATCGACCTCGGGCCCGAGGGCGGCGACCGCGGCGGTACGATCGTCGGGACCGGAACGCCCGAGGATCTCGCCCGCGTCGAGGGCTCGTTCACCGGCTACTATCTCGCACGCGTCCTCGCCGACGCGCGCGCGCGGGGCGTCGTGTACGGCGAGTACCGGGAGCGCATGGCCGCGCTCGAAGCGGAGAATCTCGCGACGCTCGGCGCGCTCGCTCACGGCGAACGGGTCGCGATCGAAGCTTAGACCGGCGCCCCCTCGCTCGCCACGCGCGCGCGCTCGATGAGCGTCGCCGCGAGCGAGCGCAGATCGGGGGCGGAGAACGTCGGCGGCGGGTCGAGCGGATTGAGCGACGAGCCGTGGCGAGCGAGATACGCGCCGTCCCACCCGGCGTTCATCGCTCCCGCGATGTCCCAATCGTGGGTCGCGACGAGCACCGGCCGGTCGCCCCCGAGCCGTTCGCGGGCGGCCGTGTAGATCGCGGGCGAGGGT
>CAZZZK010000266.1:0-3801 GCA_964658555.1 Vulcanimicrobiota bacterium
CGCCGTCGAGTTTGTAGGCGAGCCGCGCGCCGATCTCGGTCGTGCGGCGCGGCCGCCACTCGTGTTCGAGCGAGAGCAGCTCCGTGTGCTCGCCGATCTCGGACTGATTGCCGGCATCCCGCTCGTAGCCGAGCAGCGTGATCGAACGATCGTCATGCGTCGGGCGGATCGCGAACGAGACGCGATCGCGATCGCTGCGGAAATTCGCGACGTTGGAATCGTTGAGCGACGCGATCAGCGAGAGCTCGGGCGTGAGGCTGCCGGCGCCGCCGAGCGCGAGCGTCGAACCCGCCGCGTTCCCCGTGCGCAATTGGTACGCGCCCGTCGCGCGGAAGCGCGCGTTCGCTTTGTACGCGAGCGTCAGATCGTACACGTTGAAGCCGGAGAGCCCCGTGCCCACGGCGTTCGCGCGCTGCACGCCGGCCGAGCCCGTCAGCTTCTTCGTGAACGCGATCTTCTCGCGCACGCCGATCGAGGAATAGATATCGGTCGCGCCGCCCGTGTCCTCGACGACGTATTCCGAATCGACCGTCGTCGCGCGGCCGAGCGCGCGCTCGAAGCCGAACGTCGTCGAGCTCGTGCCGGACGTCTGCGCCGTCAGGGGCACGGACGTCGCGGCGAACGACTCCGTCGGCGCGCCGTTCCAGAGCCGGCGCACGTAGGCGCGGCCCTTCGTACCGAACGCGACGCCGAGCTCGGCCTGCGTCTGCGCGGGCGACGCGGCGGCCGCGTCGGTCGTCCCGGCGAGATTCGCGGTCTTCGCGATGCTGAGATCGATCGCGTTCGAGAAGCGGTAGCCGAGCGCGAGCGTCCCTTGCGTGACCGACCCGTTCGGATTCGCGTAGGCGAGTGCGGCCGAGGTCGCCTGCGGTACGGGCGTCGCGACGGGATCGAGATCTTGCGACGCGGCCGGCGGCGCGACGAACGATGAGCCCGCGGCGTAGTCGTGCCGCGCGACGCCCGCGGCGAGCGTGAGGCGGCGGCCGAATTTTCGCTTGAGGCCGATCTCCGCATTGGTGACGCGATTGGAATAGCCGACGCCGACGTTGCGTTCGCGATCGAACGCGAGATCGAACGCGCCGCCGAAGAGCGGCCGCGCGAAGGTCGCGCGATAGCTCGCGAGCCCGGGCGTCGTAAGGCCGCCGAACGGATTATCGTAGCCGATCGAGGTCTGCTCGTAGGCGAGCGAGAGTTTGCCGAACGGCGAGCTCGTGTCGAGCGTCGTGCGATACGCATCGCCGCCGTTCGTCGTCGCGGCGACGAGCGGGTCGGCGTTCCCCGCCTGACCGCGCGTCGTGAGATGCTCGACCGTCCAGCCGCCGCCCGGCGCCGGGCCGGCCGCGTTCTGCGAGAAGAGCGAGACGTTCCCCGCGCCCTGCGAATCGTCGACGTAGCCCGCGCCCGCCCGGTACGCGTCGTGCGGCCCGAACGTCGCGGCGACGCGGCCGCCGGTCGTCACGGCCGAGCCCGCGATCCCGCGATACTCGTAGCGCACGAGGATCTGCTGCGGATTGAAATTCGCATCGAACGGCATCGGCGGATCGATGAAGCGCAGCTGGCCCGTCGCGTCATCGAGCACGTAATCGACGTCGCGCACGAGCGATCGTCCGGCGACGACCGCGCCCGTGTGCCGGTCGAGCGAGACGAGTTCGACGACGTCGCTCCCGACGAGGATATCGGGATGCAGCAGCGCCGCGAGCGTCGCGAGCCCGGTCGGCGAAAAGGTTTGCCTACCGTACGCGAAATCGTCGTTCGCGCGAAACGCGGTCACGCGCACGTTGCGCGTCCCCGTCTCGAGTTTCGCGCCGCTCACGAGCAGATCGAGGCCGCCGAGCGAACTCGGGCCGCTGCCGGTCGTCGCTTGGAAGCGGCCCCACATGACGTTCGTCGTGCCGCGCTCGACGCGCGCGTAGAGGTGCCCGCGCGAGAGCGCGTCGTCGCGGCGGGTGCTCTCGTCGCCGTACGTGAGGTACGGCCGTTCGTCGGGATTCGCGATGAACGGGCCGTAGCCGATCGACTCGTCGAGCGTCGTCGCCGTATCGTAGGCGAACGTCAGCAGCGCGTCGCTCCAGATCGTGCCCGTTGCGAAGATCGCGAGGCGCGCGCGCCGCGAATCCGCGCCGTCGACGACGCCGAGCGCTTGGCCCGGGATCCCCGGCACGGCGCCGACGCCGGCCGTCACGAGGCCGGTCACGATCGGCGCCCGGAGATTCGGCGTCGAGACGACGGCCGCGTCGCCCGCGATCCCGGATTCGGTGAGGATCGCGATGCCGATGCGTCCCGAGCGCAGGCCGGCGACGATCGGGACGTCGATCGCGCCCGCGTCGTCCGTCCGTGCGTCGAACGTGCGCGCCGCGCGCAGCTGTTCGGCGAGGTCGCTCGTCGCCGAACTCGCCGCCGTTCGCGCCGCGCCCGCGAGCGGCTCGCCGAGGGTCGCGTCGCCCGAGGTCACCGTCGCCCGCGCGCCGAGCCCCGCCTGCGCCGGACGTCCCCATGCGTCGAGGAACGTCACGTGGAGCCGTGCGACGCTGCGGCCGTCGGCGACGAGGCCGCCGACGAGTTTCGTCCGCAGCGATTGCGCGGGGCCCGGGCCGTAGACGGTCGCGAACGTCGCGGGCCCGCGCGCGCCGTTCGCGCCGAGGGCGACGAGCGAGACGGCGTTCGGGCCCGGGGCGAGCGCGACGCCGTAAAAGAAATAGTGCGTCTCGCCCGTGTGGCGGTTGATCGTCCGTTTTCCGATGCGTTCGGGCGAGACGATCCTGCCGCCGACGGCGAGCTCGACGCCCGCGCCCGGGACCGTCGCGACGTCGAACATGGTCGCCGCCGCGGCGCCTTCGCCGTTCGCGGGCGAGACGATGCGCGCGGGCAGCGCGCCCGTCGCCGTGAACGTCTGGTGCGCGAGGTCGTCGCCCGTCGAGGCTTGCGGCGTTTCCGGCGCGGCGGCGCTCGCGTCCGCACGCGCCGCCGGTGCGGGCGTCGCTTCGAACGCCGCCGTCGCCGCGGAGGCCGCGATCTTCGCGCCGTCGGCATCGCTCGCGAGCGGCGTGCCCGCGATCGCGATCGCGACGGCGAGCGCGCTCGCGAGGAGGCGCCGCACGCTGCGGATCGTCACGGCCGCGCCCGCGGCGGAACCGCGAAATCGACGATCTCGATCAGCCCCGAATCGTAGGTGCCGTGCACGAGCCGGCGCGCGCTGCGCTCGTCGTCGAAGCGCCGGCCCGCGAGCGGTGCGGCGAACGGCGGCAGCGTCGTCTCGTCGAGCCGCAGGACGTGCATGCCCGGGCGTACGCTCGGGAAATCGTAGTTGCCGTCGCCGTCGGTCGTGACCGATTCGCCGTCTTCGAGATAGATGCGCACGCCGCCGATCCCGACGTCCGCACGCCCGAAGCTCGCCGCGCCGTCGCGGTCGAGATAGACGCGTCCGGTCACGATCGAACGCGGCGAGAACGCACCCGAAACGACGTCGGTCGACGCGCTCGCGCGCGCGGTGACGAGATACGTCCCCGACGTCGCCACGTGCGCGGAGACCGTCGCGACGTTGGTGAGCTGCGTGTTGTCGCCCGCGCTCGGCAGCACCGCGGCCGCGAAGGCGATCGTGTGCGCGACCCGCAGCGCGGGGAAGTCCCACGCGAGCGTCCGGCCGTCGCGCCGCGGCTCGAGCGGGACGCCGTCGACGCGGCCGGTTCCCGCGGCGTACGTGATACCGACGGGCAGATCGTCCTCGACCGTCGCCGCGCCGAGCGCGTCGCCGACGTTGCGGACGCCGATCGTGTACACGAGCCGGTCGCCCGCCGACGCGGC
>CAZZZK010000267.1:0-3796 GCA_964658555.1 Vulcanimicrobiota bacterium
CGCGCGAGGAGCGCGCGCCGTTCGCGTTTGTCGCGGACCCGCGGGCCGTCGAGATCGGGGACGAACGACCACGTCACGTTGGCCGGCTGGAAATCGTGGGTCGTCTCGTTCTGCAGGTGCGCGACGATCGCGCCGAGCGCGGTCTGCGGCGGTACCGGGATCGCGGCGAGCCCGCGTGCGGCGCGCGACGCGGCGATCCCAGCGATCGCGCCGCAGGCGGCCGCTTCGACGTAGCCTTCGGCCCCGGTGATCTGACCCGCGAACCACGTTCGCTCCGCACCGCGCAGGCGCAGATCGAAATCGAGGAAGCGCGGCGCAGCGAGGAACGAGTTGCGATGCATGACGCCCAAGCGCAGCCATTCCGCGCGCGCGAGTCCGGGCAGCTTCTCGAAGGCCTCGCGCTGCGCGGGCCACGTCAGACGCGTCTGAAAGCCGACGACGTTGTAGGCGGTACCGGCGGCGTTCTCCTTACGGAGCTGCACGACGGCGTGCGGCGTCTTGCCGGTCGCGGGATCGCGCAGGCCGACGGGTTTGAGCGGGCCGTAGCGCAGCGCGTCCTCGCCGCGCGCGGCGAGTTCCTCGATCGGCAGGCAGCCTTCGAAGTACGACACCTTGCCCGCCGCGGCGTCGGCTTCGAAGGCCTTGGGCTCGTGCTTGGGAAGCCGGCGCAGATCGTCCACGAACGTCGCGTACGTCTCGCGGTCGAGCGGGATGTTCAGATAATCGGCGCCGTCGCCCTTATCGTAGCGCGATTTCTCGTACATCCGCGCGAGGTCGAGCGACTCCGTCGCGACGATCGGCGAGGCCGCGTCGTAGTAGTGCAGCCGCGCACGCTCCCCCGGCGCCGCCTCGCCCGAGACGCGCGCCAGCAGATCGTCGATCGCCGCCGAGAGCGCGTCCGAGGGCAACGGCCCGCACGCGACGATCGTCGGAACGTCCGGATCGATCGACGTGACTTCCGCGCGCGTCACGGTCACGCGCGGATGCGCGGCGAGCCGCGACTCGACGAGTCCGGAGAAGGCGTCGCGATCGACCGCGAGCGCGCCGCCCGCGGGGACCGCCGCTTCGCGCGCGCTCGCGATGATGATCGAATCCAGGCGTGCGAGCTCTTCTTTGAGCAAGCCGACCGCATTCTCGAGCGCCGCACCGCGGAGCGAATTGCTGCAGACGAGTTCCGCGAAACGATCCGTCTTGTGCGCGGGCCCCGAGACGAGCGGCCGCATCTCGAAGAGCTCGACGTCGAGACCGCGCTGCGCGGCCTGCCACGCGGCCTCGCAGCCCGCGAGACCGGCACCGATGACGCGCAACCGACGTTCGCTCACGCTTCGATCGGCTCGCCTTCCCGATCGGCCGACGCACCGATCGCACTCGTGTCGTGTTCCTTATCCGCGCTGCAGACGAAGCTCACGACGCCGCGCTTGCTCTTCGCGACCACGTACGCGCCGCACGTCGGACACGGCTCCGGGACGACGCGATCCCACGAGACGAAATCGCACTTCGGGTAGTTCGCGCAGCCGAAGAACGTCCGGCCGCGGCGCGACTTGCGCTCGACGACCATACCGCCGTCTTTGGGACACGTCGCGCCCGTGTCTTTGAGGATCGGCTTCGTCGTCTTGCATTCGGGATAGCCCGTGCACGAGATGAAGCGCCCGAAGCGGCCCGTCTTGATGACCATCGGCTTCCCGCATCCCTCGGCCGGGCAGATCTCGTCCGTCGGTTCGTCTTTGATCTCGACCTTGGGCAGGGCGCGTTCGGCGGCTTCGAGATCGGTCGAGAACGGGCCGTAGAAGCGCCGCAGCACCTCGACCCAGTTCTCCTTATTCTCCTCGACGAGATCGAGCTCGTGCTCCATCTTCGCGGTGTACGCGAGGTTCATGATCTCGCGGAAATGTTCGGCGAGCAGATCGTTGACCGACATGCCGATCTCCGTCGGCCGGAAACGGCGGTCGATCTGTTCGACGTACTGCCGCGCCTGGATCGTCTCGACGATCGAGCTGTACGTCGAGGGGCGGCCGATGCCGTTCTCCTCGAGCGCCTTCACGAGCGTCGCTTCCGTGAAGCGCGGCGGGGGTTCCGTGAAGTGCTGCTTGGGATCGACCGAATGTTTGACGAGGGCGTCCGACTGCGCGAGCGGCGGCAGCATCACTCGTCCGGGCTTCGCATTCTTGACCGCGGCGGCGCCGGCGTCGGCTGCCGGCGCGTCGTCCTTGCCTTCTTCGTAGACGGCGGTGTAGCCGGCGAACTTGAGCACGCTGCCGGTCGCGCGGAACAGATATCGGGTCGTGCCGCGCTTCGGCTTCGCATCGATGTCGACCGACGTCTGATCGTAGACCGCGGGCGCCATCTGCGATGCGACGAAGCGCTCCCAGATCAGCGTGTAGAGCCGGAGCTCGTCGCGCTTGAGGACGCCCGAGAGCGAATCCGGCGTGCGCGAGACCGACGTCGGACGGATCGCTTCGTGTGCGTCCTGCGCGCCTTCCTTGACCTTGAACTGTTTGCGGCCGCCGTGGAATTCGGGACCGTACGTCGCGTCGATGAATGCCTTGGCCGCCTCGTTCGCGGAGTCCGACGTCCGCGTCGAGTCGGTCCGCATGTAGGTGATGAGGCCTTGCGTGCCCTCGCTGCCGAGGTCGACGCCTTCGTAGAGCGACTGCGCGGTCTGCATCGTCTTGCGCACGCGGAACTTCAGCTTGCGCGACGCTTCCTGCTGCAGGGTCGACGTCGTGAACGGCGCCGCGGCGTTGCGGCGCGTCTCGCGCTGCTTCACGGTCCCGACGACGTACGTCGCATCCTGCAGATCGGCCGTCACCTGATCCGCCCGGCCGCCGTTGTCGATCTCCGCTTTCGCGCCGTCGATCTCGAAGAGGTCGGCCGAGAATCGCTGCGCGGCGTCGTCCTTCCCGAGGAGCGCGGAGATCGTCCAATACTCGCGCGGGGTGAACGCGAGGATCTCGCGCTCGCGGTCCACGATGATCTTCACCGCGACCGACTGCACGCGCCCGGCCGAGAGCCCGCCGCGCACCTTGGCCCACAGCAGCGGTGAAATCTTGTAGCCGACGAGCCGATCGAGGATACGGCGGGCCTGCTGCGCGTTCACGCGATCGATGTCGATCGGGTGCGCTTCGTCGATCGCGCGGAGCGCGGCTTCCTTCGTGATCTCGTGGAGTTCGATGCGCTTCGGCTGCTCGAGTTTGAGCAGTTCGGCCAGATGCCACGCGATCGCTTCGCCTTCGCGATCGGGGTCGGTCGCGAGGAAAACGTCGCCCTGAGCGACTTTCACGGCGGCCTTGAGATCTTTGATCACGTCGCCCTTACCTTTTATAGTAAGGTAACGCGGCGCGAAATCGTGATCGACGTCCACGCCGAGCGTGCTCTTGGGCAGATCGCGCACGTGCCCGACCGATGCCTTGACGACGTATCGAGGAGGCAAGAATTTCTTGATGGTGCGCGCTTTCGTCGGCGATTCGACGATGATCAGCGGCTTCTTCAATGACGTACTCGACTCTCTGGACCGTCCGCTCATTAGCGAAAACGCCCTTAGTATAGCGCCGCCGTCAAGGACCCCGCAAAGTGTGGCGCGCGCGTGCGTACGCGGCCCGGGGCGTATTATCTTGCAATAAACGCGCACGCAGGTTAAGATGCTTCCAAAGACGTTGACAAACAAAGCGTCAACGTCGTACGCGCACCATCGTTCCACGCGAACGAGGAGGACGACTTGAACGAAGACAGCACGTCGATCGACGACTCGATGCCCGAAGAATCGACGCCGGCCGCAGCTCCGAAGAAGCGCACGACG
>CAZZZK010000268.1:0-3764 GCA_964658555.1 Vulcanimicrobiota bacterium
GACCTCCTGGGCGGCAGCCCCGCCGAGCAGGGCAGCGAGCGCCGACGCGGCGCGCAAGAATCTCGCGAACGCCGTCATCACGTCGCCCGTCGACGGAACCGTCATCTCGCGAACCGCGACGATCGGTCAGATCGTCGTGGCGAGCCTCACCCTTGGTGTCTTTTCTTTTTCAGTGCACTTTTTGGTTGGAAAATTTCCACATCAGTGCGACCATGACGATCGCAAAACTGATCGCGAGGAGAAGATACGTCGATGATGTGTGCGACCACGCATCGTACGCGATGACGTTCGCGATCGACGTTATCGCTACGCCGAGAGCGAATGGATAGAGCCACGTCATTTTAGTTGAAGCACTCGCACACGGCCGCGACGAGGATCGCGACGCCGCCGACCGCGCCGACGACGAATCTGTTGCGCACCGTCACGACGTTCGCCGATAAGCCGCTCGGTGCGTATCCGGCCGCGCGAGCGATCGGTGCGATGGGTCGTACGATCGTCGCCGTACGGAGCGGACGTGCGGTCGCCATCGCGCCGACGCCGGCACTCGCGTCGAGAAGGCAGTTTGCGCGTGAAGACCGAGCGTGCATCCGGTTCTCCCGAGGAAGGAAGTGAAGGAGGGCGACCCATTCCCCTTCAATTTTATGTTACCTTACGTATCGACTTCTTCTTGCGTCACGACGATGACGCTTGCGCGCGATCGCGGCTGCTCGGGACGTGGCCGGCGGAGGTCTCGTCGCAATCGGTGATGCTCTCCGTCGCGTTCGCCGCAGTCGTCGGCGTGTTCTCCGGCTTCTATCCCGCCGCGAAAGCGTCGCGGCTCGACCCGATCGTCGCAGTGCGATTCGAGTAGGGCGCCGCGGAGGAGACGGGCGCGTCCGCCTCCGCGCCGCCGACGGCAACGGCGCGGCCGGACGACGCGGCCGCTTCGACGTATCGGCAGAGCAGGTTCAGCAGGCGCAGCGCGTCGACGGTGCCCGCCCGCGACGCGAGCAGAAGCGGGCTGCAGACGAGAACGCTGAGGACTTGCGAGCGCGAGATCGCGACGTTGAGACGGTTCGGGCTGATGAGAAAATCGAGGCCGCGCGGTGCGAGCTCGGCACTCGAGGTCGCCATCGAGTAGAAGACGATCGGCGCTTCGAGCCCTTGGAATTTGTCGACGGTCCCGACCGGCACTCCGGCGATGCCGCGCAGCCGGAGCTCGCGTTCGATCGCGACCCGCTGCATGTTGTACGGTGCGACGACCAGGATGTCGGCCGGTACGATCCGGCGTGCATCGTGCGTTCGGAGCGCGACTCGCCCGTGCGTGAGGAGCTCGGCGATCCGATCCGCGAGCGCGGAGGCCTCCTCGATCGAAACGCGTCCGTTGCCGTCGTGATCGATCGCGAGATGACGCGGACCGCCTCCGGCGAGGTCGTCGCCGCCTTCGACGCGATTGCCCGCGTTGCGCGGGTCCGCGTCCAGGCGCCCCTGGTAGAACGTCGCGGAGATGAACCGATCGACGTCCGGCTGCATGCGATACGACGTCGAAAGAAAGACGCCGCGCTCGGGGCGAATCGTCGGCGCATCCCCGAGGAGATGCTCGAGGATCGAGAGGTCGGTTCCGATCGGATGCGATCCTTGCAGCACCTGCGGCAGCTGCTGCGGGTCGCCGAGGAGGACGACGTTGCGTGCGACGAGCGAAGCGATCAGGACGTCGGCGATCGAGAGCTGCCCCGCCTCGTCGACGAAGATCGTATCGAACGCCGCGTTCTGCCCCGGATCGGCCCACGCGTACGTCGTTGCCGAGACGAGCGTACAGTCGTCGAACGCGGACGATTTCGGCGCGTCGCCGATCATCTTCCAGAGCGCGTACGACTCGTACGCAGAACCGGCGTTCGAATCGGAACTCTTGTGACAGCCGGAGAACGTATAGCCGCGGCCGTGCGCCGTCTGCTCGATCTTCCGGCACAGATTGTGCAGCGCCTTATGGCTCTGCGCGGCGAGCGCCACGCGCTTCCCGGCGGTCAGCAGCGCGACGACGGCGTGAGCCGCGGTCGTACTCTTCCCCGAGCCCGGCGGCCCTTGGACCACCACGTGACTCGAATCGAGCGCTTCGATGACGGCGGTGACCGTCTCGGGCGTGATGACATCCGGCTGGATCGTCGAGCCGCGGCCGCGATCGCGTAACCGCGGCGCTCGCGCATGGACGAGTTCGAACGTCGCCGGATGGTCGCGCTCGAGCGATCCGTCGAGATAATCCCGAGCGATCCGCGCGACCAAACGCCGCTTCTTCGAATCGTCGAGCGGCTTCCCCGGAATGAGCGCCGAGAGGCGAGATGCGTCGATCGAGGCGGCGAGTTTGAGGTGCAGCCGGTCGACCTCGGCATCGGTCTCGACGATCTCGACGATCTCCCCCGCGCGTTTCCCCGTCGACGGATCGAGCGGTTCGTCGCCGGCGGAGAGATCGAATTCTTGCTTCGGGAAATCGAAGACGTGCACGAGGTTCCGATCGCGCGGCGCCTTCTTGTACGGCGGAACGTCCGGACGATAACGAAGACCGCCGATCGCTTTGCCATCGTGTTCTTCGAGTTCGCCGATATGGTCGCGGCGATGGAAAAACTCCCACCACTCCGGCTTCTGTTCGCGCCGATGATATTCGAGAAGATTGCCGAGCAGCCAGCGGCAGCGCCGTTCCTCTGGCCATCGCCGCAGTTCCGCGAGCGAGTCGGGCGGGGAAATCGCATCGAGAAGCCAAGCGCGCAGCGCATCGCGGTCGGCCGCCTCGGCATCGGCCTCCGTGCCGGAGGCGAGCGTCGTATCGGCGGCGGCCGCACCTTCGGCGGCGCGTGACGATTCCGGGGTCGAGACGATCCGCCACGGCGTCGGGACGTCGAGCGTCGCGTTTCGCTCGGCGCGTAACCGCACGAGCCATTGACGCAGGAGAAACGTCGAGCGGCAGTCGTCGTCGTTATACGCCCGAATGTCGTCGAGGATCGCCGCGTCCTGCGTCGCGAGCCACGCTTCGAACTGCACGATCGAGTCGTCGCCGCCCTTGGTTACCGTCGTGCGCGTAAAGCCGTAGAGCGCTTCGACTTTCTTGATCGAGTACGACGGCTGCGAGATCCAAACGCTCTGCCGCACGACGGGATAGAGGTCGACGAACGTGCCGGCCTCCCAGAACGCGTCGAGCTCGCGTTCGCGCGAACCGAAGAGTCCGCCCAGGCGCTTGAGCGCGACCGTCTCGTACGGAGCGTAGTGGTAGACGTGCAGATTCGGATACGTTCTTCGACGGTCGACGACGAAGTCGACGAACGCCTCGAACGCGGTGCGCTCCTCCGCGGGCGTCTTGCCCCAGAACGGAACGTACCGGTCTTCGGCGGGCAGATAGCACCCGAAGAGATATTCGAGCGGGCGATCGGGGCGATAGAGCGGATCGCCCTCCATATCGAAGAAGACATCGCCCGGATCCGGCTCGGGCAGCCGCCCGAACCCGTCGTTCGGTCCGGCGGGAAGACGGAACGTGTAGCTGTGAGATGCCGATCCGCCGGCGGCGCGCGCGGCGCGATACCGATGCTGCTCGCGCGCTTGCGAACGCAGGTTGTCGAACGACTCGGGCTGCATGCGCTTGGGGCGCGCGTCGTCGGGCGCGGACGCGAGGGCGGCGAGCGTCCCGATCCCATGGTCCTCGAGTTTCGCGATCTGATCGCGGCGGATGCGTGCGACGAGGCTCAGGTGATCGTCGGCGTCGCGACATTGGTGATGCCGTCGCCGGCCGTGCCGCTGTC
>CAZZZK010000269.1:0-3746 GCA_964658555.1 Vulcanimicrobiota bacterium
GAAGCCGGGCAGCCCGATGGAAGCGAACATCCCCAACCCGAACACCAGCGCGAGGGGGATCGGGATCCACGGCGAGCCCGGCCGGCGCCGCGAGAAGATCCAGAGCGCCGACGCGATCGTCGACGAACTGCTCGGCGCGGTCGTCGACGATCTTCCGTTCAACAAGGGCGACGAGGTCGCGCTGATGATCAACGGCCTCGGCGGGACGCCGATCAGCGAGCTCTACATCATGTACGGCCGCGCCCACGAGGAACTCGCGAAGCGCGGCATCACCGTCGTCAAAAACTACGTCGGTGAATATTGCACGTCGCTCGACATGGCCGGCGCGTCGCTGACGCTCGTCAAGCTCGATGCCGAACTCAAATCGCTGCTGGACGCGCCCGCCGAGGCGGCCGTCCGGATCTTCTAGAGCCGCGCGGCCGGGCGGGGCGGCGGCGTCGAACGGATCGCGTCGCGCGCCCGCGAAAGTATCGTCGTCGCATCCCGCCCGTCGGAGACTATCGTGAAGAGAGTGGAATTCATCGCCGCGTCCGCGGCCTTCGCCGTCTCGCCCGCCGTCGCGCGGTCGGCCGAGTTCTCGGTCGCCCGCGGGACGACCACGCAGGCCCAACTCTTCGCCGCGCTGCCGAAGCCGTCGGCGCGGATGTGGACCCGAATCATCCTCGGTCAGGGTGCGAAGTATCAAAAGCAGATCGGGCTCGGGACGGAGACGGCCGCCGACGGCTCGCAGCTCTCGTACGTCGAGCTGCAGGTCGGCAGCCCGGGCGGCGATTGCAATCCGAACACGCTGCGCAAGGCGTACCTGCAGGGTCACGCGTTCGGTTCGCTCGTGCAGACGTATCCGCTCGTCTCGAACATCGGACGATCCGCGAATCTCGTGTTCCGCTACGGCGACGTCACGGACGGCACCCCGGCATCGAAGGCCGACGTGACGCTCAAATTGCTCGATAACCGGATCGCGTACGACGACGCGCCGTTGCGCGTCGTTTCGAGCGAGCCGGAGCGGCTGACGGCCGCCGGCCGGACGCTCGAGACGACGCACGTCGCATGCGTCGTCGCGGGGCCGTCGGCGACCGGGATCCGGCGCATCGATCTGTGGCACGCGCCGGGCGTGCCGTTCGGTCTCGTGCGCTACCGCGCGACGATGGGCGACGGCGTCGAGCCGTACGAGATGTCGTGCTACTCGTTCGGCTTCGCGTACAAGACCGATCTGCCGATGTCGCTCGCGAACGTTCGGGCGATCACGAAAGACGGCGCGTACGGGTCGCTGCCGCCCGGAGCCGGAACGTAGCATCGGCGACCGGTCCATCCACGACGTCGATTGTAAAGTAGTTCCTACCAAGGGCGATTAAACTTCCCCGCGGTCGCGGCCGATAGGCTAGAGAACCGCGCTCGCTTCCCGTCGTATGCCCCGAGCCCGCCCGGGGAGAAACGCTTTTGGAACAGACCACGATCTCCGGCGAACCGGCCAGCGCTTACGAGCGGGGCCTTTCGGTCGTGATCATCACGCTGCTCGTGGCGGCGTCGCTCGCGACGTTGCCGTTCCATCGCGCGGCGTTCGGCGTGGCGCGATGGTTCATCCCGACGTTCTCCGGAGCGACCGGGACGGCCGATCTGCTGTCGGCGGTCCTCCTGTTCGGGCTCTATCGCATCGACGGCCGGCGTCTCGTACTCGTTGCCGCGACGGCGTATCTCGTCGACGCGTTGCTCATCGTACCGTACACGTTGACGTTTCCGAACGTCGTCTCGGCGACCGGGTATCTCGGCAATCAGCAGAGCGCCATCTGGCTGTGGGTCGTCTGGCATCTCTCGTTCCCCGCCCTGCTCCTCTTCGGGCTGCTCCGCGGGCGCGGTATCGACGACGACCGCCGGCGCGCGCGATGCATCGCGATCGCGTTCGCCGGCGCCGCGCTCTTCGCGACGGCGTGCGCGTTCGCGGCGACGCTCGGCCACCGCGCCCTTCCCGTCCTCGTCCGTGCCGATGCGTTCGTCGATCGCTTCGCGTGGCTCGCGCTCCTCGCGGCGCTCGTGAATTTCTCGTGCGCGATCGCGTTCGCCGTGCGCGGGGAGGTGCGGTCGGCGCTCGGACTCTGGTTCACGATGGCGACGATCGTGAGCGGTCTCGACGCGACCCTCAATTCGTTCGCGCTCTCGCGCTACAGCTCGGCGTGGTACGTCGGAAAGATCGAGACGTTCCTCACCGCGAGCGTCGTCGTCGTCTCGCTGCTCATCGCGTTCTGCGTTCGCTATTCGCGCTCGATCGCCGTCGTGGCGGAGCTGCGCGCGGCGGTCGCGCAGAGCGAGTCGCTCCAGGTGCGCCTCGCCCGCGAACAAGAGATCGCGCTCGCCTTACAGCGGGTGTCGCTGCCGCGAACGCTGCCCCGCGTCCCGGGCGTCGAGCTCTGCGCCGCGTACCGCCCGGCGATCGGCGATCTCCAGATCGGCGGCGATTGGTACGACGTCTTCGAGACCGCGGACGAACGGCTCGTGATCACGATCGGCGACGTGTCGGGGAAAGGGCTCGCGGCGTCGCTCGTGATGGGGCACGTGCGCCAGAGCTTGCGCCATGCCGCGTATCTCGATGCGAATCCGGGCGCGATGCTCGCGCTCGCGGACCGCGCGCTCCTCGCGGAGGATCCCGAGAAGATGGTCACGGCGTTCGTCGGCGTCCTCGATCGCGGCGGCGTTCTCGAATGGGCGTCGGCGGGCCATCCGTGCCCGATGCTGCGGCAGCCGGGCCGCGCCGTCGAAGAGCTCTACGCCCCGGGGCTTCCGCTCGGGCTGCGCGCCGGAATGACGGCCGACGTCAGGCGCACGATCCTGCGGCCCGGAGCGCTGCTCGTGATGTATACGGACGGGCTCGTCGAATCGAACCGCGATTACGTCGCGGGAGCGGAGAGGCTCGCGCGCGATATCGCGACGTACGACTATTCACCCGAACGCGATTTCGCCGCGGATCTCTACGATCGGATCGTCGCGAACGGCGCGCAGGACGACGTCGCCATCGTGACGCTCGCGTTCGCGGGTGCGGCGGCCGACGTGACGGATACGGTGACGATGCGATTCTCGTTCGACGACCAGCGTCAGGACGACGCGGTCGCGTAGAGCTCCGCGAGCACGGGCGCGAGCAGCGCTTCGAGCCGTTCGGGCTCCGCGAGGAACGCGTCGTGACCGTGATCGGAGGCGAGCTCGAGATACGTACCGCGCGCGCCCGCATCCGCGAGGCGCGCGGCCGCGGCGCGAACGTCGCGCGGGAGGAAGAGCCAGTCGCTCGCGATGCCGACGAACGTCGTCGCGGGGAGATTCGGCGGTATCGGGCGCGCACGCACGTCGAAGAGGTCCATCGCGCGCGTCAGCGTGAGGTAGGCGCGCGCATCCATCCGCGCGGCGAAGCGGGCGCCTTGGAGATCGAGATACCCTTCGACGTCGAAGCGATCCGCCGCGTTGCGATAGGGGTCGCCGCCGCCGCGGTCGGGATTGCGCCCGAAACGCCGCGCGAAGAGCGCCTCCGACTTATAGGTGAGCATCGCGATCTTGCGCGCGAGGCCGATCCCTTCGGCGGGCGTGCGCGCGATGCGGATCGCTTCGCGCGCGACGGCGTTTAGCGCGATCCCCATCGGCGAGAAATGATCGTACGCGCCGATGACGATCGCCCGCGCGATCGCGCCGGGCGCGTCGTACGTCCACTCGAGCGCGAGCATCCCGCCGAGCGACGCGCCGACGACGGCCGCGAAGCGGTCGAATCC